>NZ_JADFUE010000055.1:0-41839 GCF_054967145.1 Bradyrhizobium sp. UFLA06-24 | reverse complement strand
CAGCCTTCCGCTTGGCCGCGGGCGTCACCACTTCTTTCCCAAGAGGTCCTTCAACGCCGCATTGTCCAGCATGGAGTCGGCCAGCAGCCGTTTCAGTCGCGTGTTCTCGTCCTCCAGCGTCTTTAGCCGCTTGGCCTCCGACACCTCCATGCCACCGAACTTGGCCTTCCATTTGTAGATGCTGGCGTCGCTGACGCCATGCTTGCGGCACAGATCGGCGACCGACACGCCGGCCTCATGCTCCTTCAAAATCCCGATGATCTGCTCGTCCGAAAAGCGGCTGCGCTTCATGCTCTGGTCCTTGTCGTGGACCAGAGCGAACTTCAAACTGGATTAAGCCCGTGGGGCAAGGTCAGCAGCGCCGTGGATGAGACCCAGAGTATCGATCGATTTCTTGCGATTGCCAGTTGCTGAATGAGACCAACAGCGGGATCTGGACGTCGAAGTTGCAACAAACGAGATGCTAGCGGCCGCACTGTCGCTCTCGCACACGGTTTGGAGAGTCTAGCTTGGCGTTCGCAATTGTCGTCCTTCAGACAAAGGGGGCCGCACGTATGCTGATTCACGCGCGCTTCATGGAAGAGCTGCCGGGAGTATCACCCCCCGCGTCGCGAGCTAGGCTGCTTTGTTTTTCGAGCATGTCTCAGGCGCCTGGCTTCCGAGCAAAGCTCGTCAGCTAGGATTATGTGCGGCTCTCAAATAGTTCAGGGTGAGACCGAGACGAGCGAGAAAAAGCGTAATGCCCGAGTGGGGGCGTACATACAATTCGCCTCCTACATTGTAGCATTTGAGCCTGCCATCGACGGGCGGGAACAGCCTCGAAGATTTTGAACTGGCTGATTGGTGGTTTTCGCCAAATATGCATCTTAGCGTCCTCTTGTCTCGCTGCGCGCTACTCAGGGCGAGAGCCTCAGCCGAGGGCGATTCAGCCGGCCAATCGTGCTCCGCGCACAGACAACGATGATGCGTGCCGCGCTATCAAGGCGTAACGGCCTATGACGCGCACGCGCCGTATTCCGTGAGTGGCATGAGGCTTGCTGGATGATGGGCGGGGCCCAAGGTTTCGGACCTCCGATGACTGCGACCTGAGTCCTGAAGTCACGAGCTGCGGCTAGCGGTCCAGACATTGGTACCTGGCCGTGACAGGTCAGCCTTTGAAAGGGAGAAGATGCATGAATTCCGAGGTGTTTATCACCTGCGCTCTCACGGGCGGCGGAGGAAAACCGGACACCACGAATGTGCCCATAACCCCGGAGCAGATCGCTGACTCTGCAATCGCTGCGGCTCGGGCCGGGGCGGCTGTGGTGCATATCCACGTGCGCGATCCCGAGACTGGGCAAGGTTCGCGTGATCCGCTGCTGTATCGAGAAGTGGTGCGGCGCATTCGAATGTCGAATGTGAACCCGGTGATCAACCTGACTACGGGGATGGGATGCGGTCTCGTGCTGGGTGGGCCGGAGTCTCCGCTGCCGCCAACGGCCGGTACGGACATGGCGGGCGCGCTCGAGCGTTTGGTGCACATCGAAGAGTTGCGCCCCGAGATCTGCACCTTGGATTGCGGCACCTTAAACTACGGCACTCGCGACGAGTTGATCGTAGTTAATACGCCCGCGACAGTACGTAAGATGGCGGCACACCTACAGAAGATTGGAGTGCGCCCTGAGCTCGAGGTGTTTGACACTGGAGATCTCGTGTTAGTCGCGGAGTTGATCAAAGATGGCTTGATTGACGATCCGCCAATGATCCAGCTGTGCATGGGAATTCCTTATGGAGCGCCAAGCGATCCGATCACATTGATGGCGATGGTAAACCGCCTGCCGCCGCGCGCTATTTACTCTGCCTTTTCGATTGGACGAATGCAGTTCCCGTACGCAGCATTGGCGCCGTTCTTTGGCGCAAATGTACGGGTAGGGTTAGAGGACAACCTTTACCTCTCCCGTGGGCGGCTCGCGACCAACGCCGAACTCGTACAGCGCGCGGTCGAAATACTCGAACGTATCGGTGTACGAGTAATGAGCTCGGATCAGGTTCGCGAAAAGCTCGCGCTCACAGGTGGTAGAAGCCGATCTTCAACTCCAGCAGATCAGAAGTGACCGACCTGCTGCGCATTGTTTCCCGGGAGCGGCAACATGGCGCTCGCGCTTGGGGCAGGGGGTCGCGACGGCGCTCCTTGATGACCAAAAGCTCCGGTTGGCTTCAACAAGTCAACACACATCAACCGTTTGGATAACTATGATGAGCCATGTTGCCGTCGGTGGCCTGCCTTGGTCGAGATCGTAATGGACGAATATCGATCGAGGTCCATCCGTAGCACAGGAAGAGATGCATCTCAGAACTGAACTCTTGGCGATGCCATCTGCGTACTCACAAGCTCTTCTTCCGGAGGACGAACGGGTTCTCATCTTTCCAGTCCCATGCACATCCGGGATGGGAATCGATCCGAGAAGAAGCTGCTCCAGCCAAACTCGGCAGCGGATGCAGGCCGGAATGTCTGGTATTGGCGATAGAGCTGTGTAGGTTGACGGCTTTTTGTGGCGCCAAGCGTCTAGACTGTAAGATCCGGATTGAACGCGGAAAAAGGAGGATTGATGTCGAAGAATCCATTGTGCGCGATCATAACAGGTTCTGCGTCAGGACTTGGAGCGGCGACCGCCGCCTTCTGGGCCAGAGGCGGGGCCCGCATCGTGGTGAATTATTCTAAGAGCCAGAAGGAAGCCGATGCCACCGCCGAGGCCTGCCGGAAGGCGGGCGCAGCCGAGGTGTTGGTTGTGCAGGGCGATGTCTCGCGCGATGACGATTGTCGTAAGATTGTCGCGGCCGCGGCCAGGTGGGGGCGGCTCGACGTTCTAGTCAACAATGCCGCTACGACGAAACATGTGCCGCATCACGATCTCGCTGGACTCTCGGCGGATGAGTTTCAACGCATCTATGCCGTCAATACGGTCGGTGCGTTCCAAATGATCCGTGCGGCGCGCCCGCTGCTCGAAGCTGGCGCTAAGGTTAGCAAGCGCTCGGCCGCAATTGTGAACGTCTCCTCGGTCGCAGCTATCAGCGGTCCCAGCTCATCGATCGCATACTCGGCAAGCAAGGGCGCGCTGAATGCAATGACACTGCCACTGGCACGGGCGCTAGCACCTTCTATTCGCGTCAACACAATTTGTCCCGACTATATTGACACGCCGTGGTTCACAAAAACGCGTGGCGAGAAGGCTGCCCGAGAGGTGCGCGATGCCGTCGGGGCGAGCTCACCCCTCAAGCTTGTGCCTACAGCAGAAGATGTAGCACATCTCGTCTGTTTCCTCGCTAGCCCAGAATCAAGCAGCATGACGGGAGAATGCGTGCGCATCGACTGCGGCTTGCATCTGACCACCTGAAGCTGTTGATGTTCCAATCTATCACGTCAGCCTGTCCACGCGTAGTCATCAACTTGCGCCAAGGGCGATTGCGATGAACCGCGCAATGTCGCACCATCAGGTCCAGGTATGCCAGATAGATAGCATGCCATCGGCAATGCCGTCATGACTCGTAATTCGTTTGGTTGAAAGCGATTGCCGCACAGGCGGCTGCGTCGCGCTGTGAACATAGGAGACCTCAGCCTCGTGGGAGTCCCTACGAGAATCAAGGTGAGCGGAAAGCCTCTCGGAAGGATCCCCGCACTCTGAGAAAAGTGACGTGAAATCTCTTAGGATGAGAGGCCGCCAGTTCTCAGACGATGTAGATAAGCGGGCCAGAGGAGGCAGCGTCTCCCAAAGGACTGCGCACATCTCAGGCCCTGCCTATTCGACTTGGTAGCTGCACATCCAGGTCGTGCAGACTAGTTTGCTTTGGCGAGGACCACGCGACGTTCTCGAGCATGTGGTCTCCGAGCGTTAAGTCGGTGTTTCTTCTAGACAGCTGGAACTTGCCTCCGTTCTCTTGAGCACGATCATGCGAACCGAACGTTGTGGGAATACTCCTAGCTACGGCGCGGTGTCGCTGCGATCGTCTCCGCGAGACCATGGGTACCAGCACAAAAGCCCCTGTATAGGGGCCCTCGAGACGCGCCATTGTAGGTCAAAGAGATAAATTCCGGGACCGCGATCTCTGCAGTTTCGGCGTCTCGGGTAGCATGGGAGCCGCCATGGGCGTGTTGTCGGATTTTCGTGTCCTCGAGATTGGGAGCTCAGCCGCAACCAGCTATTGTGGACGGTTGTTGGCGGATTTCGGCGCAGATGTGCAGAAACTTGAGCCCCCAGCAGGAGACCCCCTTCGCAATAGTGCGCCATTTACGCCCGGCGGTCATAGCGCGTGGTTCGCATTTCTGAATTTCAATAAGTCAAGCATCATCATTGATGCAAATGAGTTGGACGCGACAGAACGGTTGACCGCGTTGATCGAAGACTGCGACATTCTGGTGGATGGCCGAGATGTCGATCCTGCCGGTTGCCCCCCAATTGACGTGGTTGGCATCCGGCAGCGCTGCCCAGGTTTGATCTACCTCAGCGCGAGCTGGTTCGGCGGCAAAGGGCCTTATGCCGGCTACGCAGCAACCGATTCGACTGTCCGAGCGCTGGCAGGTCTTGTTAAGCTAGTCGGCCCGGCCGAAGGCCCGCCATCGCACGCGCCGGATTTCCAGACGGGCATTCTGGCCGGTCTCTGGGGCTTCATCGCCGCGGCTTCTTCGGCGTTTGCGCGAATGCAGCGCGGATCAGGGCGGTCGTGGTCGCTCAGTATCCTCGAATCAAGCGTCGCGCTTTGCGACTATGTCATGTTCGAGCAGGTTTTGACCGGCGACATGATGCGCCGGATTGGCAACAATCGCTTTTGGCCCACCTTTCCGGCCGGAATTTACGAAACCAAGAACGGTTTACTGGGGGTTACGACAGGTACGCCAGCGCAATGGCGAGCGTTTTGCGACATGCTCGGCCTCTCCGAATTGGGTGACGATTTGGGGCTGGCACACAGCGCTGATCGTCTGCGCCACGTGGAGCGGCTTGAACGACAATTTGTTCCACTCCTAAGAACGAGGACAGCGCAGGACTGGTTTGCGGAGGGACTGAAGCGGAAAATTCCCATCGTTCCGGTACCGGAAATAGCGGATCTGCTTGAGGACCCGGAGAAGAGAAAGCGGGGCGCAATCGTGCCGATCCTGTTTGGCCGAGAGGAGGCTCTTGCGCCCGGATCGATGCAACGCTTGACGTTGACGCCGCCCCGCCGAGGGGGAAGGGTGCCGGCTTGTGGCGAACAGCAGGATACACCTTCCTCCTGCAAGCGGTTGAGCCGCATGGCCTCGGCGCTGGTCGGTCCCAGCGGGTCCGACACGCTGCCTTTGCAGGGGATTCGTGTCATCGACTTCTCGATGGGGTGGGCGGGGCCACTGTGTACACGTATTCTGGCTGACCTCGGAGCGGACGTGATCAAGATCGAAGCCATCCAGTATCCGGACTGGTGGCGCGGCGTTGACCGAAGATCTGTTTATGTCGACGCGCACATGTACGAAAAGGCGCCGGTGTTCTGTGTGATGAATCGCAACAAGCGCGGTATCACACTCGACCTGACGCGGAGCGAAGGATGCGCTCTCGCCAAGCGGCTCTTGGCGGGAGCCGATATCGTTGTCGATAACTATTCGGTCGACGTATTGCCCAAGCTCGGGCTTGGCTATGACGTGCTTAGAACGCTCAACCCTCGGCTCGTCATGATGTCAATGTCTGGCTTCGGGGCCAACAGCGCTCATCGCAATTGCCGGGCTTACGGCTCTACGCTCGAACAGGGCTCTGGCTTGCCGAGGGTGGTGGGAAAGTCAGACGGCCCCCCAGTGATGAGCCACATCGCCTTTGGCGATGCCGTCGGGGGATTGAATGGCTGCGCTGCTGTTCTGGTTGCACTGGTTCACGCCCGTACAAATGGAGAAGGCCAGTTCATTGATCTTGCGCAGATCGAGTGCATGATGCCGTTCGCGGCGCCATGGATCATTGTCCAATCGACTAGTCGTAAGCCACCTCGAAAGTATGGCAATCGACATCCGCAATTCGTACCACATGGCTGCTTCCGATGTGCGGGTGAAGATAACTGGATCATGATCGCTGTGACCAGCGCAGATATGTGGCGGAACCTTGCCGTAGTCATTGGTCGACCTGACTGGGCCATAGACGCTTCACTGATGTCCGCGGAAGCGCGACGCGACATCGAAGATGTGATTGAGGCTAGCATCGAAGCATGGACGTCGACCCGCGATGCAGATCAGGCTATGGCTGAGTTGCAAGCAGCAAATGTAGCTGCCGGCGTTGCCCGCCTGCCGATTGACCTACTCAAAGATCGACATCTCCGCTCGCGCGCGTTTATGCAGGAAGTGGAACGCGCCTTCGTTGGGTTGCACCCGCAGCCCTCGATGCCAATTCGCGAAGGAGAAAGACCGTATCCGATCCGAGCAGCGGCGCCGACGCTCGGGGAACATAACAGAGAGATACTATCGGGACTTTTGGGACTGTCGGATGCCGAAATCGCGCAATTGACGAGCGCGGGAATCATCGGCACGAAAATGCTCTCCGAAGACGACCTCGCAAGAACAAAGAGAAAGCGCAGTGCATCAGGGTGATAAACCTGAATTTCGCCCAGGTTGGAAGAAGAAATCCAGGGGATCATAGAGCCACGTTCGAGCTGCCATGTCGAAGCCTGGAAGTGGAATGCCGGTCGGCTGATGATCAACTGAACCGCTCCGGGTTTGCCGGAGGCCGTTTGGTTTAAGTTATGCCGCCATGTCGGGTTGTTCCAGCATGGCGTAGCAGCGTTGCTCGGCTTCGGCCGGCGGTATGTTGCCGATGGGCTCCAGGAGCCTTCGGTTGTTGAACCAATCGACCATTCCAGGGTGGTGAACTCGACAGCCTCGAAGCTGCGCCATGGCCCACGCCGATGGATCACCTCGGCCTTGTAGAGGCCGTTGATGGTTTCGGCGAGAGCATTGTCATAGGAATCTCCAACGCTGCCGACGGAGGGCTCCACGCCTGCTTCAGCCAGGCGCTCGGTATATTTGATCGAGACGTATTGGGCGGATTCAAGCGGTCGTCGCAACACCAAGAAGTTGGAGGTTGCGATGAAAGTTGTAAGTCGACGTTCGCCGCGGTCAGGACGGGCGCCATCGCCATCGCCAGGCCGGCCGTCTGCGACGGGACGCGATGAACAGAATAGATTTTGGAAGGCGATTGCCACAGGGCAGAGCAGCGAAGATGCTGCGCTTGAGGCCGGACTATCGCAACCTGTCGGAAGCAGATTGTTCCGAAAGGCAGGCGGCATGCCACCAGCGATGTTTAGATCTTCGGGCAAGCCTCTCTCCGGGCGCTACCTTTCATTGGCTGAACGTGAGGAAATCGCGCGAGAGGGACGGCTGCGCTCAATGGCAAAACGGACGCTGAATCCATGCGGCCGAGCAGGCAGATCATCGCGGCGCTTCCGTCCAATGCCTCTGCAAGCCGTTCTACAGTGGCAACACTCACAATCTCGCCGCCTGCGATACGGATTGCCTGTTCATAGGAGAACCGTTGGTCAGAGGGGATCAATTCCTTGTTGGGTAGCACCGATGTTTCCGGCAATCGCAACATCAATTCAGGATTGTTTCCGGCGATGCACGCCGCTGTGGCTAGCGCCAGTGTCGCCGCAGTGCCGGCGGTAATCACACCCCATTCGGCGCCCGTGAGTTCAGCGAGCCGTCGACCTGCAGCCTCAGCCAATTCAACCATATCGACGAAAGCCTCTGCAGCCGCGTGACTTCTTCACTCGGATTGCTTGCTCCAAATAATGTGCGCACACCGGTGCATTGAATGAACGGCTCGACGCCGATTTCCCGAAAGATCCAGCCTCGCTCGTGCTCTCGTTGACGCAGATCGGGTCGCTGCAAGAGTTCAGGCCGGATGGTCATGCCAGCCACCTCGATGCAGGTACGATGAACGCCCCGACAATAAGTATCTCACGACCAAGTACGTGATGCCGAGCTGTTTCGGAGCTCAGAGAGGTACAACGTTCAGGCAAGCGGCTACGGACCCGAATATAGCAGGTCGTCCGGCCAGGAACCCTACCAGCTGCTCGGATCATGCCCGCCTACACGTGGCTCGACAATCTGCCCATGACTAAGGCGGCCGAAGACACCACGACGAAGATGCTGATTGCCGCATACATTGCCGGGCTGGGTGACGGCACGCGAATAGACGCCACGTGGGCGGCGGCAAGCAGCAGGAAACAGACGTTGACGAACCACTCAAATAGTTCGGCTCCAATGAACGGTTGTAAAAGGAACAAGAGAGCCAGTAGCGGCACGTCGTACGACAAAGGCACACCCAAGAAGCGCCCGTCGGATGATCGGCCGAAATTTGCAAAATAGCTAAGCCTGATGGCCCCCGCCACGAGCAGAGCAGTGGCCGTCGCAAGGGAAAGAATGGAGGCGTGGCTGAGCTGAATCACAATTGCCGTGGGCAAGACGGCTCCATAGATAATGTCCCCGAACCCGTCCAGGCTCTTGCCCATTTTTGCAGCGTCCGGGTCACGGTTCGGCGTCCGGTTGGCCACGATTCCGTCGATGTGATCTGCCAGGACAGCCCAAAGAGCCACTGCCACTGATAGCTCAAGCTCTCCGGATAGAGCGAGGAATAGACTAGCGGAAGAAAAACAAGCCCCACGCAGTGATGGCATTTGCGGGATCCAAAAGGTATCTTAGCATTGGCACCTCACTGATCCCGTTGGTCATACGATTGGCGAGCGGCATGCGCTCGTGAGAAAATGCGCTCTGCGAGATGCAGATCTTCGGCGGTATCGATTTCGCACCACCTGAGACCATCGCATCGCGCGGCTGCAAGCTGCAGGCCACGCCTCTCCACCAAATAGCCAAGAAGCTCCTCGGTGTAGGCCTGCCTGGCTCCGGACCCGATAACATCGTCCAGTGCTGGAACGATCGTTGCCTTGAGGGTCGAGCCTGAAAATCGTAGCAGGTTCATAGTTTTGAAAAGCTGCGGGCCGGCTGTGATGATGTTGGCCGCCGTTTGCTTCATGCGGAAAGCTGTGATGAAGCCGTCATCAGACAAAAGAGCTGCAGACCCTTCCATCGATTTTTCGAAGGGAGCTACTGCTGCCACATCGCTCGCTGGACCGCTCAGGCGGCGCAATGCATCTTGCTCGAAGAAAACGTCTCCCTCGAGGAGGAGGCAGTCTCCCGAAAGCAGTACCTCACGCGCCAACCACAGGGAATAAGCGCTCCCGGTGCGATCGAAAACCGTCGATTCGACATAGTTGATCTCAACCCCGCCGAAGCGGCTGCCGCAGGCATACTGGATGGCGTCCTTGCGGTAGCCCACGACAACCGTCACCTCACCGACGCCGATGGCCTCCAGATTCCGCAGGGCGTTGTGCAGGATCGGCATGCCGTTAACCTCGACCAGTGGTTTTGGCCGCAGATCCGTCAGCGGCCGCAGGCGCGAGCCGAGGCCGGCTGCAAGCACGATAGCGCGGCAAGGAACTTCAGCCATAGTGCTAACCTTCCGCAACGCTAAGCATGCCGAACCCACCAGGACTTCAATGCCACGTGTTTAGAGTTGCGGACAAACGCCGCAAGCCCTTGTCGAGCGAGCCAAGGTCAATTCCATAGGAGAGCCGGACCCCGTCTGAATCGCCAAAGATCGTGCCCGAAGCTGCCGCGACACCAGCGTCCATCAGCAATACGTCAACGACGTCATCGGCGTTGAATTCGGGGCCTGGTCCCTTGGTGCTTTGCCGCCACCCTTTGATATCTAGATAGAAGTGGAATCCGCCTTGAGCTGCAGGTTGCGGGATCGACTTCAGGGTCGAAAGAACCGAGAGCCCAAGCGTTCGCGCCTCGCTGACCTGACGTTGAAGTTTTTGTTGGAAGACGTCATCACCCGAATCCAAATGATGGAGCAGTGCATGTTGGGAAAGAACATCTGGGTTGCAGGCCGTATCGCGTTGTAGCGCCAGCGCGGCGCTTATAACGCATTTGGGGCCGGCGAGATAACCAATCTGCCAGCCGCTCAGGGCGAGGGATTTGGAGAACGAATTAACGATTAGCGTGCGACGACGCGCCGCAGGAGCGACCGACACAATCGGATGATGGGTGTGTGGAGCATGGGCGAAAGCCCCATAGCATTCATCGAACACAATCCAGAGATCCCGCTCAGCCGCAAGCTGCGCAATTTCAGTAAGAGTTTCGCGGTCGTAAATCGTGCCTGTCGGATTGTTCGGGGTGTTGACAACGATCGCTTTAGTCCTTGACGTAACTGCCGCAGCGAGATCTGAAGGCTTCGGCACGTAATTGTTGTCCCTGGTCTCGATGAAAATCGGAACTCCGCCTGCCAAGAGAACCTGCGCGGGGAAAGAAGTCCAATGCGGAACGGGGATGAGCACCTCATCTTTCGGATTCAGAAGCACCATAGCTGCGCTGAAGAGAGCGTGGCTGGAGCCGTTCGTAACTGCGACTTCATCCATTGACCAGGGTTGACCAGTCTCGGAGGAAATTCTGCGAGCGATCGCCTCTCGGAGCTCCGTCGGGGCGCCTGTCTCAGTGTCGCGGTTGATACTGCGATTGATCGCGATGATGGTGCCCTCGCGCACCATCGGCGGTAGATCACTCCGGATCTCTTCAGCGGTCAGATCGATGATCTGCTCGGCGCTCAAGATAGCCGCTTTGGCCGCGGTCCATGCCGCAGCTCTGTCCGAGTGTTTGAACAGGGCTGTTCGCTCCGCCAGCATGTGCGCTCTCCTTTAACCCGGCATGTCACGATTGGCGCTGCGAGGCGAACCTTTCATGTCAGCCCCCTACAAAATCGATGCCGCCGTCTGAATGAAAAGCCCCGCATCGCTGCCCAGGCAGATATCGAGCTTCCGCTCGTGCCAATTCGTCATATCTTAGCAATTCAAAGACCTCATCAAGGGTCGCGATACCAGGCTCAATGCTCGCAGTGTTTTCCTCGGTCATAATACGACGACAGACTTGCCCCATTGCTGCCATTGCCGCTCGCATCGAGTGATTGGCCCAGATCACTGTGGAGATGCGAGCTTCGCGATACACAGAGGCTGGTGTTCGATAATATTTCGTGGGAACGATCACGAGAGGCAACTTGTTCTGCCAAGCGCGTGCGAACGCAACGATCTCATCTGCGGCATTCCTTCGCGAGTGAATGAGGATCGCGTCGGCTCCGGCGTCCGCGTAAGCGTGAGCGCGCATAATGGCCTGGTCCATCCCTTTACCACCAATCAGTGCCTCGATGCGGGCCACAAGAACGAAGTCTTCGGCCAATGCATCCTTCACCGCGCGCAGACGGCCGGAGAATTCGTTGACTTCGGCGAGCGGATGTCGATCGCCAACAAACGAATTCATCTTGGGAAAGCAGCTGTCCTCCAGCGCGACACCGGCTGCACCCCGTTGATGGAGTTTGCGTGCCAGCAGACGAGCATTGTTGAAGTTACCGAAGCCTCCATCACCGTCGACGAGGACAGGCAGTCGGCTCGAGTCCACGATCCGCTCGACTACGTCGGCGAGTTGGCTCCAGGACGCTTCGTTCGCGTCACGGTAACCGAGCGAGCACGCGATCGACAGACCAGATGCCCAGAGCCCTTTGAAGCCCGCGCGCTCGGCGATCGCGGCGGAGAGGCCGTCATGTGCTTCCATAAGGAACGAGAGTTGGCTGCTGGAGCAGACCTCGGCCCGCAACATTTCTGCAACTGAAGAATCAGCGGAATGATCTGGACGATTGGCGAGAACTGATTGGGATTGATCTTGCATGCCAAATTCCTCGCTTGATCGGCCGACGTTCGTGCAGTGAAGATGACATCCATCTGTCATGTGAATCAATTGCGAGGTTTGGTAGTTGACTGGACCCTAGATCGTTGCGTCAAATCCGCAGGAACTTGGCTGAGACGGAGGGGGCATGTTCCGCCGCTGCATGTGTGCGCAATAGTGTCACTTGCGCGTCCTGGACCAATGCTTTGCCGCGGCGCCTGCCACGATGGTCTTGCTGGTTACACATTCGGATACGCAGCATCAAATCCAATCCAGGCCGCCCTTCGCTGGTGACCAGATGTGTGCTTCGGTGTCATCCGTGAGCGGGCGTGTTAAAGCCATCATCCGTCGATCGGGCGGTTATCGAGGCACAAGGGCGCCCATCACGAGCTGGAAGCAGTGATCAAGAATCGTCGCAGGCGTCGCTGGCGCCTGGTCGACTAGCATTCCGTCCCAGTTTACGCTTCGGCATAACCGATTAACCTCGGACTGAGGCTTAGGGGAGCCATACCAGTCCGGAGCTCGGTTGGGCGGAAACGAAAGCAAGAATGCCCAGTGTCGGTTCGCGGACAGTTGGGGATCGCCTGGTGCGCGAGGCACGGCCAATGCCTCATTTCCTCGTATTCGCGCACCACCAGCCTGTTGGTAGGGCACGCCGAAGTAATCGAGATCGCCCGCACCGAATTGCCGAGAAGGAAGAGTGACAGTTCCGAAGCCGAGGTGGGTCCTTTTCAAATCGCTAAAGTTGATTGTTCCATCGCCAAAACGCATCAATCTTGAACGGTTGTGGCTGTGCAGCCATAAATCGTCACGACCGCGCAGTTTCTTTTGCACGTGCATTCGGAACATGCGGGGAAATAGTACTATGTCAGGTGCCGACTGAAGATCAGAGAGCGCATAATACGAAGTCAAGCAGGCAGAAGCGGCCGACATAGCGTGGGAGTGGCTACGCCGCGACCACGAGTATCAAAAAGACTTCAGGACTCTGCACAGGAGCAAACGGTCCAGCACGACGGACCACTTCCGGCGTAACTGGGGACTGACGTTTTCCGGCTGATCCGGAAAAGACTTTCGAAAAACAGGCTGTTTTCTGGTCGCCTGAGGCGCCGTCGAGCGTGCTGATCGTCCGCACGGCGGTCGGCTCGATGGTGTCTAAGCCGTGTGACCTTGATTTCGCCGACCTGACAGGCAGCGAGTCGCGTGAAGCACCGGCCGGATGGCATGCTGTCGTGCCACTCGGTGGAGCGAAGCATCGGCTTTGGCTAACAGAACTCCCGCCGAGTGGAACAATGATCGTGTTCGACTTGCCGCTCGACCGCAACTTCGCCATCCGTCTACAAGCTGCACATCGTTTCTGGTTGGCACTCGAACAGCGTTCCGTTGGATCGTGTTCTCTTGCTCGATCAATCGGAACGCGACACCGGCACATTCTCGCTGTGCGAGCAGTGGATGGGTGGCTTGAAGGCAACAGCTATCGCAACATCGCGGAAGGGCGTTTTGGTAAGGCTCGCATTCCCGACCGAGGCGGGAAAACACACAATCTGCGCAGCCGGTTCATTCGCCTGTAAGATCGGGCTGCGCCTCATGCGGGGCGGTTATCGTGAGTTGCTCCGGTACAGGAGCAAAGACAAGCACACGAATCCTGAGCGCTAGTCAAATCACGCGTGTACGTCGGTTCAATTGAATCAAAGTTGAAGAGCTCTCGGCATCAATAGTAAGTCGGATCGTAAAACATGAGCTGACAGCTAAGTGATCAATGCTGCCCGTCGGCCTGCCGTACCATGAGGCTCATGTCGTGAAGCTGTTCGCGTCGGCGGCTACAGGCTATGGAAGAAGGTCAAAAGCCGTGGCAGTTGATCGCCGAAAGATCAGCGATTGGGTTGTTTGCGTTCGGTGCGAATAGGTGCTGATGCAGAAGGCGAGACCACGCCGGCCAGGCGCCCGTGCAGACTGCCGCGCGGCGATAGATCAACGTTCATCGCTCGACAAATGATGTGCTTCTGTCATTTCGATCAATTGCCCGAAATGGTAGGTGACACTAAGAGAAAAGCGGGATCTCCGGGTCGGGAGTTGAGCCGGCGAAGCCGATCTGCGCTTTAGCTCAACACCGTGGTGATGTGCGGAAGGGTTCGAGAGCAAAGCATCGGGGCCGTCCTGAAAGCTCTTCTGATAATACTATACGAGTTCGCCCGTAGCGGAGCGCATGACGCCGCGGAGCGTCCTACTGTTCGGGCTGTGGCGTCCGAAAATCGAGTTCAATTGCACGCGTTACCTCGATGATGCACTCCGGATGGCCGCCGTTCTCGAAGAGAGCATATCTCAGAGCTTGGGTGCGGCTGATAAAGAAGCCGCCAAACGCGCCCCGTCGTTCGCAGGCGACCCAGTTACCGGCCCGATCTCGGCCAACGAGAACAATCCGTGGGGCGGAGTCACGCGAACGGGGCTCACCAGGCGACTTATACTGCGCATGATGGAATGACATCAAGGATCATCTTCGTGGCGGCCGCATAGGCTAATGCGGTTAGGTCGTGCCAAGCACAGCTGGTGTAGGGTACCTGAATTGCGAACCGGGTTCTCCTATCAGTTCTAGCAATGGGAGAGTCGCGGTAATGCGTAGCCATAGCGTGCTGACGGTCAAAAGCGGCGCATGGCCGATTTTTGGTCCGCAGGATGTTGGTGTCGCAACGGCGGACGTGGCGATTGATGCGAAAAACTTCGCTTTGTCCCGGTCTCCTCTCCTCTAGCCGTTTCGCCGGTCTCTATTGATTGACTAAAGAGATCCTTCCTCGAATGCGGCGAAATACTGGTGTTGCGTTGTGGAAATCGTCCGCCGTGGGTGCTGCCTTCGTTGCACTGCGCGCCCCCCTGGAAGGACACCTTAAACGCGGACAGGATCATCGATTTTCCGGCTTCGGCTGGCGCCAGCTAGGTGCATAAGCCGAATGAGACCCCGGACTCAGGTCCTTCCTAGAACGTCCGTCCTCAAGAAGGGCCCGTCCCCGCTTTGGATCGCGCCGCCGATACGATCAGCCCTGTCGGCTGAGCGTCGATACGGCGATCATATCGACTGCTGCGACAGAACTGCGCCTTAATTCCATCAGTGGCAATTCGCCGAGCTCGCCGAATTGAAGCAGCAGAGCCCGGAGCTTCGAATCCTGATTTCGCTGGGCGGTTGGAGCAGATCGGACTGTTTCTCGGCGCCGCTGCCATACCAGGCGCGCACGCGGTTCGCACAGTCAGTCCTTGAGACGTTCTTTCGGCGACCATCCGCAAAGGCAGCCATTTGGATGGCCATCAAACCACTGATTATAAGCTACCTATAAGCATCATCGAATTGGAGGGTTCGATCGCATTATTCGATGCGTGTCACCGAACGGTTGTTCCCCGACGCTACTTGGGCGGGCCACAAAGGCTGGCAAGGAGAGAGGCAATGACGTTCGGGCGTAAGTATTCTCATTCTAACTACAGGACTGCGTTAGGTATTCTCAGCTTTGCCGCAGGATTGGCGGAGTGGAGCGGCACACAAGCGGCGGACCTGCCGCTGAGGGACAAAACGGTCGCGTACGTGAAGGTCTGCTCGTTATATGGCGCTGGCTTCTATTACATTCCAGGCACGGACACCTGCGTCAAACTCGGCGGTTACCTGCGCACTGACTTGGTCGTGAATAGCAACAGTGATTTCGATCCGGCTTACAATGGAGTGGCGGGCGCCCGAACGCGCCTCAGTAATGCCTATACGTCGCGCTCCCGCGGAGATCTGAATATCGATACACGAACGGCGACCGAATATGGCACGCTTCGCACTTTCTTCGAGACAGGGCTAACCTGGACGGATGGAACCTACAGCGGCGCCGGAACGGGTGCGACCGTTTACGCGTCGATCGGCGGTGTTCAGGGGCCAAACAACGCCAGCCCAGGTGGCATCGCCGCCGGTACCCTCGGCGTCTACTCAGCCTTCATTCAGTTCGCCGGGTTCACCGTGGGAAAGGCGATCTCGCAGTTCTCGGTGCCTTGGACGAACTATCCCGCGAACAATTACGATGATCTGCCAGGCGGCACCGGATGGGTCACAGGCGTCAACCAGTTCACTTATACAGCAGATTTCGGCCAAGGCATTACCGCGTCTTTCTCGGCTCAGGATCAAGTCGCTCATGCCACAACTAGCGTCTGGAACGTGACCGCTGCGACCTCAGCTGGGCTCGCGACGGGTGCGTATGGTGGCAACGACATCGGCGGTGCGGCCGCCCCAGACTTCATTGCCATGCTGCGCGTGGATCAGGCCTGGGGACTGTTCCAGGCGTCCGTTGCGGCACATGACAACCATGCTGCTTACAACGGTGCCGACGAAACGACCGGCCATCCCGCTGACAAATGGGGGTGGGCCGCTCAGTTGGCCCTCTCGATCAAGAACATCCCGACCGGGCCAGGTGACACAATCAACATGTCTGGCGTGTATACTAAGGGTGCGAGCCGCTACGACTTCAACGAGAATATGGCGACCACCTACGCGATGTACGGCGGCACAGCTATGGCCGGCGCCTATCAAAGCCTGGGTCTTGCCGGTCTGTCTGATTCTGTCTTTGTGGCCGGCACTAAACATGAGTTGACCACGACTTACGGCTTCCGAGCTGGTTACACCCACAATTGGAATGCATATTGGAATACCGGGATCTATGGCGGCTGGGCAGCTGTTCGATACAACCATACGGCCAAAGCCTATATCTGCGGAGCCTTTGTTGCAGGCCTCTCGCTATCCAGCGGCCTTGCGGGCTGTAACCCGGATTTCAACTACGGAGCCCTTGGCCTCATCACACGCTGGACGCCGATCAAGAATTTAACCTTCTCGGCCGACCTAGCTTACACGATGCTCGATCAGAAGTACGCGACCGGCAGTGTGGTAACACTGCCGCTGCAATCAACCATCGCCAAGCCGATCGCTCTATACGAGCTGAAGGATCAGGGCACACTGACCTTGCTGCTCCGGGCGCAGCGCAACTGGTGATGTTCTGTGGAGCGTCGCCTTTCGGGGAGGGCAGAGATGCTCGGTAAATCCAAAGCGCACGGCATATGAAGGTCTGTGTTGGTGAGCAGAATCCGATCGGCTCCCGGCCAAACGGAGCTTTTTCGGGGGTTGCTCACCGGCCGTGAGAGCCGACACCACGTGACGGTTCATCCTTGGGCATAGACAGCGGGGACAGGCGCTCGCCTCTCGCCAGACACAGGTCTAGGTGTTGAGTCCTGGCATTTTCTGGAGCGGATTGAGTTTGAATCATTCTGGCTGGGAATTCCAGGATTTGCAGATGTATTCGTAAGGCGTGAGGCCCTTCAGGGTCTTTAGCCTCCGCGCGTAGTTGTAGGCGTTGATGAAACGATAATCGCCTCCTCCTCAATGGAAAGGACAGTCGACTTGGCTTCCTTGGGGCCCGTCGTTAGATCGGTGACAGTCCCGCGCTGCTTCGATTTCGCGACAGTCTTCTGGTTGATCCCCTAGCGCTTGGCGAGGGCTCTCAGGCTCTCTTGACTATTTTGTATTGCTCGACGGACTGCCTCCGTCGTGGTGGTGCAGCCGTGTAAAACTTGTCCCATAGCGCTTCCTAAGCTCGATTCGTGACAGCGCCGTTGATGGACACCATGGGGGCGGTCCGCTCCTCGACTTGCTTGCACTGACCGAGCAAGAGAACCTCGAGAAGGCTGGACCCGTAGCATTCCACTTCTATGAGCCGTGTTCGTCATACGCGCCAGTCCTTGCGGCTCCCCAAATCGGCTTTCCAGATTTAATGACTTGCGCGAGCCCCATGACCGATGGGCCTGCACAAATGCGAAGGACTGATAGCCGAGATCAATCGCCTTATAGGGGCAGAACGAGCGACGTCGACCATCCTTGCTATTTGAGTTCGCGGTTCGCTGATGTCCCGGTTTTGCTTCCATCCCTGTAGGTCGGCGCATGCGCTAGCGTTGGCCCCGCGGATCGGCCTCGATCTTGGAGCGGCGGTGGAGAGCGATGGGAGGAGCGTCGTTCGCTTTGGCAACAGGATCTCACCTGCCAAAACTCTGCGGTTGCCAGCCTCGACCCTGATTACGAGAGCGGTGTGCGTACGCGCCATACGACCACCTTTCTCTGAGCGGCAGATCACTCTTTTGGTTGGCTTTTCGGGAAAGGGTTTTTTGCCATCGCATTTTTAGATGCTTGCGTCTCATTAGACGATGAGTGTCATGCGCCTGTAGCAGGAAGGGTCTTGGAGTTCTCTCGCTCCATCGCTGTGCAACGGTAACTGTTTTTGTTAGCACCGTCCGGTTTTGCAGCGATCTTGCCGATGTGAAAGGAACCTGCAATGGCATCGTTCGTGCCCGAAAGTCTGAAGCAGTGTGGCCCCATGGCTGCACCTTTTGCTGTTTCCTTCCCGTCTGCGCAGGTGATGGGCGATACACGACTCAGCGAAGCGGAACTGGGTCGCTCCGGGATTTTCGTGGTGCTCGCGTGCTAGCGCACCAGAACGAGGGGCAAGGTGTGCGCGAGCTCCTGAGCATCGAACAGCTGTCGGTCAGCTTTGGAGCAACCAGAGCCGTGCGAGCGATCGATCTTCAGATCCGCAGGGGCGAAGCCGTCGGCATCATTGGAGAGAGTGGATCGGGAAAGTCAGTGACCTGGCTCGGCACTCTCGCTTTACTGCCGGCCAGTACAGTGATCTCGGGGAGCGCCCGGCTGAACGGCCAAGAGCTCCTCGGGGCGTCGAGCAAAAGCCTGTCGCGCATTCGCGGCAAGCGGATCGCGATGATCGTCCAGGATGCCCAAAGCGCACTCAATCCGGTTCTGACGGTCGGTCGCCAGGTGATCGAGGTCCTGCAGCTGCATCGCGGCATGGGCCGCGCGGCCGCGCGGGCCGAAGCCAAGCGCCTGTTCGATCTCGTCCGTATTCCCTCTGCCGCGCGACGGCTCAAATCCTACCCCCACGAACTATCGGGCGGACAGAACCAGCGGGTCATGATCGCCATGGCATTGGCCGGCAGGCCTGACTTACTGATCGCTGATGAGCCGACCACAGCGCTGGATGTAACCGTCCAGGCGCAAATTCTCGATCTCTTGCGCGATGTCCAGCGTGAAACCGAAATGGCTTTGGTCTTGATTTCGCACGATCTCGGCGTGATCGCCGAGGTCTGCAGCCGCGCCTATGTGATGTATGCCGGCCGGGTTGTTGAGGCCGGGCCCGTCGACCACTTGTTTGCTGCACCACGTCACCCTTATACGCGCAGCTTGCTCGAGGCGCTTCCAAGTTTTGATGGGCCTTTGCAGCAATTAAACGGCATTTCGGCAGCTGTCACCAACGGACGCTTTCCGCACCAAGGCTGTCCCTTTGCCCCGCGATGCCGACATCGTGCCGGCATCTGCGACCACCTGGAACCCGATCTCCGCACCGACCGCGACGGCTGGCTGGTCGCGTGCGTGCGGGCGGATGACGCCAAGCCTTTGGAGATCGTGGCGTGAACGATGCACTTCTCCTGGCCCAAGGTCTTGCAAAGACCTATCCCTCATCGGGCAGTCCGTTCGCGCCGCGGCATCGGGTGTTGGCCGTCGATGGGGTTTCGATTTCGCTAGCCAAGGGCGAGACGCTCGGTCTGGTCGGAGAATCCGGTTCCGGGAAGTCGACGCTCGGACGCCTGGTGCTCGGCCTTGAAAAGCCAGATGCGGGCCTCGTTAAATTTGACAATGACGTCATGCCGCCCAGCAAAACTGCAGCCTGGCGGCGGCTGCGCGCAAGGATGCAACTCGTCTACCAGGATCCGTTGGGAGCACTGGACGGGCGGCTTGCCGTTGCTGAACAGGTCGCTGAGCCGCTCGTCATTCATGGTGTTGACAAGGCGGCGAAGCGGATGGCCCAAGTGGCAACACTTCTGGCGCGCGTGGGTCTCTCCGAGGAGCATGGGACCCGCTTGCCGCATGAATTGTCGGGCGGCCAACGACAACGTGTGGTGCTCGCACGTGCCCTGGCAACGTCGCCGGACCTGCTCGTATGTGACGAGCCGATATCGGCGCTCGATGTCTCGATCCAGGCTCAGGTGATCAACCTGTTTGCCGAGGTCCAGCATCAGTTCGGGGTCGCGATGGTGTTCATCAGCCACGATCTTCGCGCCGTGCGGCAGATCAGTAAGCGTCTCGCGGTCATGTATCTCGGTCGGATCGTCGAGGAGGGGGCAACCGATGACATCCTGCAGGCGCCGCTTCACCCCTATACACGTGCCTTGGTCTCGGCCGTGCCGGACGCGCGTAAGCCGAGGACACGACGGATCACCCTCGCGGGTGATCCGCCGTGCCCGACTGAGCGCCCTGGCGGATGCGATTTCCATCCGCGCTGCCCCCTTGCTCGGCCAACCTGCCGCCATCTGCGGCCCATGCTCCTCAACAGCGGAGTTGCTGGCCGCAAGGTCGCCTGCCACCTGGTTAGCGAACCAGAGCTGCTTCAACTGGCGAGGGCGCATTGATGGCTTGGTTTGCTCTGACGCGGCTCGCGCGCACAATGATCACGATTGTTGTTGTGGTCGGTTTTGCATTCATTGTGCTGCGCCTGTCGGGGGATCCGGCGCTAGAGATCCTCTCCAATGATGCATCGGCACAAGCCCGTGAAGCGTTCCAAAAAGCTTGGGGACTCGATCAGCCAATCTGGGTACAATTCCTGGACTATGTGGCGCATGTCATTACTGGCAGCTTCGGTAATTCGATGCGCGAAGGTCGTGACGCGCTTGCCGTCGTCGCGGAGCGTGTTCCTGTCACGCTTATGCTTACAGTGCCCGCGCTCTTCATGAATGTGTTCATCGGTATTCCGGCGGGCATCTTAGCTGCGCTCCGCCGCAACAGCGTTCTCGATCGCGGCATCATGCTTGTGGCGGTGGCAGGCTTCACGATCCCCTCCTTTGTCCTTGGTTTACTGCTTGTGTTGGTCTTCTCGGTTTGGCTCTCTTGGCTGCCGTCCGGCGGTGCACGCAGTTGGCAGCACGCCATCCTCCCGGTCCTCACGCTGGGAGCCGGCAGCGCAGCGGTCCTTGCGCGTTACACCCGTAGCGCCATGCTGGACGTACTGGAGCAGCCCTATATCCGCACCGCAAGGGCCAAAGGCGTGCCGGCCCACTCGATCGTGTGCCGGCATGCTTTGCCCAACGCGGCAATCCCGACGGTCACGCTCTTAGGCCTCATGGTCGGACAGCTGATCGCCGGCGCGGTTTTGGTCGAAAGCGTGTTTTCATGGCCAGGAGTCGGCAGGCTGCTGGTGTCTTCGGTCGCTAGTCGTGATCTGCCCATTGTCCAATGCGTGCTCTTCCTCATCGCCGTAGCCATGGTGACCTGCAACCTTGCCGTCGACCTCCTTTACGGCCTGCTCGACCCGCGAATCCGGCGGGGAGGGCATGCATGATGCTGCAGAGGATCATAGCCGAACCGTTATCGTCGAAGCTGAATGCCGCGCGAGCGCCAAGCACACCGCTCGTTATCCGCCTCGCGTTCGCATATCTTCTCCTTCTGGGGACGACCGCCTTGCTGGCGCAATTGGTTATCCCCTATGACTCGGCAGCGATCGATCTGAAAGCTCGTTTGTCGCCGCCGATCGGATGGGGCGGCTCGCTTGCTCATCCGTTCGGCACGGACGAGCTTGGACGGGACATGTTGTCCCGCTTGGTCTTGTCCATCCAGATGAGCGCTTTCATCGGGCTTGGTGCGACTGGTGTCGGAGCGGTGCTCGGCACCACGCTCGGATTTGTTGCCGCTCATTTTCGTGGTTGGATCGAACAAGCCATCCTGGCCCTGGTCGATTTCCAGGCCACAATGCCATTTCTGATCCTGGCGCTCGCGGTGCTTGCCTTCATCGGAAACTCGCTTGCGGTCTTTATCTGTCTGCTTGCGCTGCATGGATGGGAACGTTATGCGCGGATCGCCAGGGGCCTTGCGATTAGCGCCAATGCTCAAGGTTACGCCGGCGCCGTCCGCCAGCTCGGTGCCCGTCCCCTTCACGTCTACTGGCGCCACATCCTTCCCAACGTGGCCGCGACGCTGATCGTATCAACGACCATCTCGTTTCCAGAGATTATCCTGGTCGAAAGCGGCTTGAGCTTTCTTGGCCTCGGCGTGCAGCCGCCATCGACATCGCTGGGCGCCATGGTGGGCTACGGCCGCGACTATCTCGCCCGCGCTCCTTGGATTTTGATGATTCCATCAGTCGTCATATCGCTGATGGCGCTATCGGTCTCGCTCATTGGCGACTGGCTGCGCGATCGCCTCGACGGCACGCTCTGATAGCTGTTTGCGCTCTTTGCTCTATCAAGAAAGGACGTCCCATGCCCGGCCTGAGTAGAAGGTCCCTGCTGAAGGCTGTTACGCTTGGAGCTGCGGTGCCTGAATTGGCTTTCGCCCAATCAGGGCGACCCAGGATCGTCGTCGCTGTGCCGACGCAGCCGGACTACGCGGACCCGGTGATGCTCAACAACACGCCGGCGCTACGGATGCTCTCCAATGCGTTCGATGGCCTGCTACGCATCGACTTTAGCCACAACATGGCCGTCAAACCAGCCATCGCGGAAAGTTGGCGACGTATCGACAGCACTAGCGTCGAATTCACGCTCCGCCCCGGCGTCAAGTTTCACGATGGCTCGACCGTAACTACCGGCGATATCGTGTTTTCGCTTGGCAAAGAGCGAAGGCTCGGTCCTACCCGGACCGGCAATACGATCGCCTCGCAATACCAGCAGAATATCGCCTCGGTGCAGGCGACGGGACCGAGCACAGTCCTTGTCACGACAACGATTCCCGATCCCGCGATCGATAAGAAGCTCGCCGCTTGGAGTGCCCAAATCGTCAGCGAAGCAGCCTTTCGCAACGCCGGCAGCTGGGAAAACTGGTTCAAGGCGCCGATCGGTGCTGGTGCGTATCGTGTGATGTCCAACCGGAAGGATGTCAGTCTGATCCTCAAGTCTCACGATGAGTATTGGGGCGGCCTTCCGCCATTCGCCAGCATCGAGTTCCGGATCGTTCCTGAGGTTGCTTCGCGGGTCAATGGCCTTTTGGCGGGCGACTATGATCTGATATCGGATCTACTGCCGGATCAGTTCGAGTCCATTGAGACCTCCCGGTTCGATGTTGTCGGGGGTGCCATATCCAATCTGCGCGTGCTCGCGATCGATACGACCGCTCCATGGCTATCGGACCGGCGTATTCGCCAGGCGCTGAGCCTTGCGATCGACCGCGAACTCATCATGGCGCAGCTCTGGCGAGGACGAATCGATGTTCCACATGGGGCGCAATATCCGATATTCGGGGACGTCTATGATCCTACCTTTCCTGCACCTGCCTACGATCCCGACAGGTCACGCGCGTTACTGCGCGAAGCCGGCTACAATGGCCATCCAATTGCCTACCGTCTGCTCAACAATTGGTATCCAAACCAGGTGCTGACGGCGCAAATCTTGGTGCAGATGTGGAAGGCTGTCGGCGTCAACGTCGTGCTCCATCAGATGGAGAATTTCAGCCAGGTCTACACAAAACCATTGAGCGCGATCTGGGATGAATCCTTTCTGCCATCCTGGCCCGACCCGACCTCCATGGTCTGGCGTCAGTACGGCCCAGGCGGCGGCCAGCACGCCCTCAAGATATGGGATTCGCCGCAGTATCAGTCGATCGGCGCCGCTTACGCGCAATCAAGCGATGGCCAAGAGCGCAAGCAGCTCGCCCGAGCTGCCCTCAAGATCTTTGCAGAAGAAGTACCCTTCATCATCCTGCACAACAATGGCGCTTTCTACGCCAAGCGCCGGAAGCTTGCCTGGGAGCCCTATGCTGCCCTGGTCATGGATTTCGGGCCTTTCAACCCAGCAAACAGCGCGAGACAATGAAAATCATCCAGTTGACCGATCCACATCTGGTCCCGAGTGGAAGCCTGCTGCGAGGGATTGACCCGCAGGCCCGTCTACGAGCTTGTCTTTCCGAGATCGAAGTCTACCATTCCGATGCGGCAGCGCTGGTCATCAGCGGCGACGTCACCGATCGGGCGGATCGAGCGTCCTATGAACTGTTCCGAGATGTCGTGGCGGAGTTCTGCTTGCCTCCGCTGCATATCACCGTGGGTAACCATGATCATCGCAGCGTATTCGGCGCGATCTTTCCAGAGCATTTGGCCGCTGACGGTTACGCCCACAGCAGATTCGATCTGCAAGATCATGTTGGTCTTCTGCTTGATACCTGGGCCGTCGGAACGCATGGCGGTGCGTTTGATGCTGTGCGCCTCGAATGGCTCAGGACACAGCTTACGGAGAGCCATAAGCCAGTTTTAATGTTCATGCATCATGCGCCAGTCAAAGTAGGGCTGAAGCGGCTCGATCAGATCGCGCTGCAGGGCGAGGAAGAACTTTGGGATGTCATCGCCCCGTTCAGCTCGCGCATCCGCCACATGTTCTTTGGCCACATGCATCGAAATGTCGCCGGCTCCTGGCGAGGCATCCCATTTACAGTCGCGGCCGGCCTGACCCATCAAGTCATGCTGGATTTTCAGACTGACATCGTCCGCCATATCGAGGTCGAGCCATACTTCAGTATCATTTTGGTCAGCGGCCGCGACGTCGTGGTGCATCCCCACGCGATCCGGGACGCCAAAATCATCGACATCATTCCGGACACGACACTTCCGTCCTGCTCTCCGTGACAATTCCCGAGGAAGCAGAGCTTGGAGCGAGTTTGATGGCGCTGGTGCAGGGCAAATAGTCAAAATCAACGTCCCCTCAGGTGGCTATGGACATGGCCACCCTGTTATTTGCCGGATCATCACGCCGCGGCATCCGCAGGCTCCCCGCCTTTGGCGCGCAGTGGACGATTCCATCATACAAATTTATGACCGAAGTTGCTATTCGGACAGATCTTGGATGGTTTCCGGTCCGGTCGAAAAAAGCAGGCACCAGAGCCGATGACGACATCCAAACCTGTCGAGGACGCATGTCGAACCGCATTGGCGCTACGACCCGATCCGGTAAAGTCCAATCCATGCATGCATCTGATATCTAGATCAATCACCAGCATTGGTAGTTGGCTTATCGCTGCGAACCTCGTCTGGTGTGTCTGCGTCCGCCAGACGCGCAACGCGTCCGCCTCGGCTTTGAATCGGCGCCATACCAGCTGGACATCCTCCGCGACTCTTTTGCTCCCGCAAGCGTCAGATATCTGGAAATGAGGGGCTTCACCGCGCTGCGATCATGAGCCTGGGTTCTTTGATCGGCGTGGTCGGCTCGGATCGGGGATCCGATCAAAGGTTCTGTCACGGTGACCACGATCTGGTGCCGAGTAGCGTGGATCCTCGTGAACGTGAGCTGCCATGAGCACATCAAGCCCGATCGATCCCGATAACATTGGCTCGCCTTGTAGCTGTCTTTCAACATCGGCCGAGCGAGATCTTTGATGAGCAGCATGTGTGGATTTGTGGGTCGCATTGACGGATCGCTGATGAGACGAATGGGACGGCTGCTCCCGCAAGGCGGATCAGAGGTTCACATTTGGGAATATGGTCCGGCGCACTTCGCTATCCGCGCTGGCTCTGATGGTGGCCTGGCGCGTTCGGGCAATACGCTGATTGCCTCTACGGGGCATCTGCTTAATGCGGAAGGGGTGTCACTCTCCGTGCATGACGTCGCGGAGGGCTATCGAAGACAGGGCATCCAGTTTTTTGATGACTTGGATGGACATTACGCGATTGCCGTCTGGGATGCCTCGCTTTGCAGTTTGGTCCTGGCCCGTGACCCGTTCGGGGTGATGCCGCTCGTCTTTGCACAGGGAAAGGACTGGACCGCCTTTGCGACGCACTATAAGGCGCTTCTTGCAGTATCGCAGATCAGCTCCGAACCTGACCTGCCGGCGATCAATACGTTCCTTTACAACGGTTGGGCCCCCCCTGGTCGAACCTTTTTCAACGACATTCGGCCAGTCTTGCCCGGCAGCGCCGTCATCGTCGGCCTAGAGGCGCCGAAAATTGTCCGCACAAAGCCCCGGCCTTGCGAATACGAGGCGCCGAGCCAGCCCGTCTCGCCCAAAGCTGTCCTCGAAGCGGTCGAAAGATCTGTCAATGCGTATGCCCATGATGCAACTGGCAGAATTGGTGTGTCGCTGAGTGGCGGCGTCGATTCGGCGCTCATCGCGGCTCTGCTGCGCAAGCGCCTACCTGGAACGCGGTTGTGCACCTTTACGGTCGGACACGGCGAGTCCGATCCGGATATTGCTGGTGCGCGGCAGACGTCGTCGGTTCTCGGAACCTGTCACCACGAGATCATCGTCAGACCGAAAGATCTGATCGAGCTGCTGCCGACGACAGTCTGGTGCTTGGAAGACCCAGGTGGCTATGATGAGTTCCCGCAGCTCTATGCGTTGGCGCGCGGGGCGGTCGGGAAGGTCGACACGCTGTTTTCAGGAAATATGTGCGACACACTGTTTGCAGGAATGCCCGCGCATCGCCGACTATGGCTTGGACGTCATGTGCCCGGCGCCAAAAGGCTTCTGCGCGAGCTGCGCTCTGCGGAGTGCTCGGGCACGCTTCCGGCTTCTTGGCTGGCCCGTGCGATCTTCCGTGCAACGAAAGGCAGCCACCCTTTGCCAGCGCCGTGCAAAGCCGGTCAGAACCAAAGTCGCCTGGCAACAGAAGAAATGACCTTTGTTGATGAAGACGCGCCGCTTTTCCGGATGTTGGGCTCAGCATTGGCTTCATGGGACAATAGGATGGGGGCGCAGGAGGTGCTCGCGGCGGAGTTTGGCCTTAAATCTTGCATGCCTTACGCCAGTAAGCACCTGATAGATCTAGCGCTCCGAATCCCCGATCGCCAAAAGGTTGGTCCAACTCAAGTGAAGGCGATTCTCCGCAAGGCTGCGGAGCTCGTTCTTCCGCGCGTCGTCACGCACAGAAAGAAGTATATTCAACAGTTTCAGTATGACGCCGACATGGCCGATGTGATCGACGATTTGTATTCGCGGCTGTTCGCCCCGGGCAGGCGAGCCCGAGTTAGGATCGTCAACCTGGCAGATGTGGAGCGCCTGCTGAGACGCGGAAAGCGGCCCTACCAACCTGTCGAAGTTCGTTGGCTTTGGAATGCGATAACCGCGGAAATCTGGACGCAGCAATTTGTCGACCGCCGTGAGGACTTTCTCGGTGATGCGAGGAAGGATATCGGACCAATCTCACTATAGCCAGAGGAAGGCGATAACAGCTCGGCCGGCGGTGCGGCGCTTTCCAGGCGCACACGACCGATCGCGGGAACCAAAACAGCCCGCCCCGGGACAATGGCTTGTGATTTGCAGTGCGCGGGCTCCATGACGTCGAACACTCCATTCGCAATCTTGCCAATGGCCGGTAATGCATCGTGAGCCGGTGAATTCTCGCGACCTATGTTCAGACATTGGACGTGTAAACCGGCTGAGTGTGCTATCCGTGGGCTGGAGCGCGTCGTCCCGTCCGGCTTATGTCGCCATCACGTTGTTCCGAATCAACCGAAGGATCAGCAACCAGACAATTGCCTCCTCGTAGTGCCCTTACTTTCCGCCGCACCAGATTGGTCGTGGGGCCAGCTGCGCCGGCACGGGACGGCCCGCTTAGCTGGGACTAGACAAGCTGATCGCTACCAGGGCCACCGAAAGCGCGATCGCTCCGATCGTTGCAATTGGAATTGCGCGGCCCTGTATCGCTGGAACCCGCACAAAGGTGGAGACGTAGAGAGTAGCAAGTGCTGTGAAAGCGAGAGCCAGAACTGTCGGGAACAATTCCGCCCAGATGAGTGGCCGAATCAGCAACATCACAGCCAATAAGGGCGTACCATACGAAACTGGAATTCCGATGAACTTCGCGTCAGCCGTTAGGCCGACATTTTCGAAATAGCTCAGCCTGATCGCACCCGACACGACGAGCACGAGGCTGGCACCAAACGAGATTCCCGAGCCGTCACCCACAAGGATGATAATGACGGCGGGAAACCAGACCCCATGTACAAAATCGGCAAAGCCATCGAAGCTTTGTCCGAACTCAGCCATTCCCGGCAGACGCATACGACGGGTCTTGCGAGCAATGTGCCCGTCCCAATGATCCAAAAACCATGTCCAAAGCATCGCGGCAGCGCCGAGCTCCGGTCTACCATTCAGGGCTAGGAAGACGCCGACGACTGCGAAGACATAGGAGCAAGCCGTGATTGCATTTGCACGATCAACCAGGTATTCAATCATCTCTTTGCTCCTGCTGTTTTCTATGTCCACTTGACGAGGTGCCTTGCTGCGGCAACGCTAGTCCGCCCCTGTCCTCTAGAGCGTAGATTTCTCCTTTCGATTGCAAGCAGGTCATTTCCTCATCAATCGCAATCAACAAATCTCGTTCTGGTTGCCCAGGCCCATCGCTTTCTCGAGCTTGGGCTGGCCTCGTACCTATTGCCCTTTGATCGGATCGAAGGAGAGGGAGTCCGCCAGGATAGCAAGGAGCACCAGCGGCGGAGCGCCAAAGTGGTGACCAGGCAATACTTGCCGTTGGTTGATCGACATGGACATCAGATCTGCAGGTCGATTGGCTTCGGCTCCGGTGTCCAAGCGGGCAATTTCTCACTTATTGTCTAAACTCGGTCGCTGCCGCAATACCGGCCGGCTCGCGAAGATGGTTTCGGCGATCTGCAGATCGACGGGTGTGTCGATCTCGTACCACTTAAGACCATCGCATCGGGCTGCCGCAAGCTGCAGTCCGCGCTGTTCAATCAGATAGGCGAGCAGTTCTTCAGTGTAGGCCCGCGTCGCGCCGGAGCCGATGATCTCGTTGAGCGCTCGAACAATCATGGTTCTGAGAGTCGAAGCCGCGAACCGCATCACATTGAGTGTTTTAAAGAGGGGCGGACGGTCGGCGGGGCGGCTTGCCGAGGTTTGCTTCATCCGGAACGCGGAAATCAGTCCGCTATCCGACAGAAAAACGGCGGATCCTTGCATGATTTCGGTAAAGGGAGCTACGGCGGCGGCATCAGGAGCCTCGCCCATCAAGCAGCGTAGAACATCCTCCTCGAAAAAGACGTCCCCTTCGAGCAAATAGCAGTCGCCCGACAGAAGTGAGTCTCGCGCGAGCCACAGCGAATAGGCGCTTCCGGTACGCTCGAATGCGGGCGTCTCGAGATAATTGATCTCCAGCGTGCCAAAGCGCTGACCGCACGCGTATTGAATGGCGTCCTTTCGATAGCCGACCACGATAGTGACGTCTTTCACCCCGGCTATGTCCAGATTACGCAGAGCATTGAAGAGGATAGGCGTGCCGTTGACTTCGACCAAAGGCTTTGGACGCAGATCTGTCAGCGGTCTCAGGCGCGAGCCGACACCAGCTGCGAGAATGACGGCCTTTCTTGGGGTATTACTCATTGTTTGTTCGCCCCAACTAACAGGCGTATCGGTTTCGCTGCAGAGCGTCAGGTGATGTGCGTATCACCTCTGTGAGATTCCAACTTAAGGTCCAGCCCCTGTTGGCCAAAGCAGAGTGAATGGGGCCAAACAAAATCATTGCTATCGCTTATTGGGCTGAAGGTACCGCTTCTCAGCCCTGGCGAGCTCATCGTATTGGAGCATGTCAAACACCTCTTCGAGGTCTGCGATATTCGGCTCGATCGTTGTCGCGTTCTCCTCAGCGAAGAGGCGGTCGCAGAGTTGCCGCATCGCGCTGACCGCGGCTCGCATGGAATGGTTGAACGATGACGACGGGCAGGCTGTTCTGCCAGGCGCGTGCGAATGAAAGAATTTCGTCTGCGGAGCTGCTTCGCGAATGAATGAGGATCGCATCCGCTCCGGCTTCCCTGTACGCGTGAGCGCGTGAAAGTGCTTCGTGCATACCATGGCCGGCGATGAGCGCTTCGATTCGAGCCACAAGGACGAGATCCGTCGCTAGCGTGTCCTTTACTGCCTGCAAGCGGCCACAGAACTCATTGACCTCCGCGAGGGGATGACGATTGCCGACAAAGGAGTTCATCTTCGGAAAGCAGCTGTCTTCCAGTGCAACACCCGCAGCGGCACGCTCACGGAGCTTACGAGCCAGTAGGCGGGCATTGTCGAAGTTCCCGAAGCCGCCGTCGCCGTCAACCAGGACAGGAAGTTGGCTTGAATCCACGATCCGCTCAACGGCGTCGACAAGCTGGCTCCACGATGCTTCGTTCGCGTCGCGGTAACCTAGAGAACACGCAATGGACAGACCGGACGCCCAGAGCCCCTTGAATCCTGAGCGCTGGGCGATTGTCGCGGACAGGCCGTCATGCGCCTCCATCAGAAACGAGAGCTCGCCATTCGAGCAGACCTGGGCACGAAGCATTTCGACAGGCGGCGGCGGAGTGCATTGATGACCTGCGTTGGGCCGAGCGGATTGTGGTTGATACTTCATACAGAAGTCCTGAGGCCGGCCTTCGATTGGCGCAAGCTGCACTGCTCATACTTTTTGTTGTGATGCCGATCAATGACCAGCGTTGGTAGTTGATTCGCACGTAAAAGCTTGCATGATCGCCATAGGATGGGCGCCTAACCCGGGGCTGTTGTGATAGGTGGATCCGAGCCGACACGTTGGAAAGGAAAGCTTTGGTGCAAATGAAGGATCTCGGCTCGCAAGCCGGGTGCTAGGGCCCTTCACAGAGCATTCACCCCTTGCGGGAGGGCGCCTGGCCAAAAGGTGATATCCAGCTCACACAGATGTTGAGCAAATATGGACTGCTATGGTTGTCGTAGTTGCTGCTGTTGCGTTTTCGACATATGTCGCAATCCGTCGATAGGGCTGCAGTTGGGTGGCAGTCTCCGGAGAAGTGAACCGGCAATCTCCCAAGATCTTGTCCTGCCGCGAGAGTTTGAGGTGCCACGGACTGGTATGGCATTTGCTGATCTCGTTCCACGTCCTCTCTGCTCCAGGAGAAACTCATGGCGGATGTGCAAGGGGTTGGTCTGTCGTCACGGGAAAGACAGTGCTTGCGATGGGTCGAGGAAGGGAAGTCATCCTGGGCCATCGGAGTCATCTTGAAAGTAAGCGAGAACACCGTCAACTTTCATGTCAAAAATGCAATGCGAAAGCTGGAAACGACCAGCCGTACCCAGTGCGTCGTCAAGGCGCGGCGGTTGCGTCTTATTGAGTAACGGCCGCCATTCCGCTGCCGCTGATGCAGATCTAGCGAAATGTAAGGGGCGACTGTGGGTTGCTCCAGCGCAATGCGAAGCGAATTACGCGACCGCAGCTGTATAGCCATACAGGCGCTGTTACTATGAATAGGGGCGTGCTTTTATTCGGTCGCCGATCGTCACTGCGGGCGCCGCGGACCACTAGGCGAGGTGAGATAATCGACGCATAACGCTCTTGAAAACGTGACTGCCGGTCGGAGCGCAGTGTCAACGTTGTGATCAATTGCGAGAATTGGTCGGTGACATCAATGGAACGTATCGCTGCGGGTCGCGCTGGCGTAGGCGACAATCAGAATTCTGAGCGTGAGATGACTCGCCGGGCCTTGTCTTGGCTGCCAGGAATCTTCGGAAGGGACACTATCCATGCGCCGGGCACCCAATTGACGAAGTCGGCTGGCGGGCTGCGCCGTGGAAAATGTCATGATCAATATACAAGATACGACAGGCCTCGGCTGGTCGGCAACCGAACTCGTTGGGCCAAGGCAGCAGGATCTTGCGTTGATGCTCAACCTTGAATTGCGTTTCATCGTCCGGCCGCCCGCTAATGGCCGGACGCATCGCGCGGCTGAACGACGACGCGTCAGCGTCGCGACAACCGCCAGCTGACCAGCCAGGTATCGCCGACGACCGGTCACCCACCGCCCGCTACACGGCGCAAGGGGAGCGATTGATTGGTGACGGGGTGACCTTCTCGGGGCGAATTGTCTCAAGTTCGCGGTCACAAGCACCCGAAGGACGCAGAACGCCAGTGGCGAGTTGCTAGCTCGTCTGTTCTTCACCGAGAGCGCGGACTGATAAGGAGGGAGCATAGGCAGCTGAGACGAACTTGTAGCAACGGTACGCTTTATTTTCGAGTAATTTGTGTTCATCGATCTGCAAGACGCCTCGCATCTTGCGAATCAGGGCTTGCTCCTCGAAGCGGATCAATGTTTCGGTCACCCCCGCGCGGCGCAGTCCCAGCACCGAGGACAGGTAATCGTGGGTGACTGGCAGCACGCGGGAGTCATCACCAGCAAGGCAAATCCAGCTCGCGAGGCGCTGTTCACGATGGTGCCGTACCCCGCACAATCCTGTCTGGACGCACTGAAATGTCAGCGCTTGCACGTACTCGAACAGATGGTCTCTAATCTCGGGATGCACTTTCATGATCCGACGAAGATCCTTGAGGCTTGTGGCTCTTTAGCCGGCACGCAGCTTGCAGTGGATGGTCCGCGACATAGCGCAAGCGGCGCTGTGTCATGCGCTTCCGTGCTTTCCGCCGCGTCTGCTTGACGCGCCAGGGCCCGCGAGCGTGGCCGCTGGACCTCAGCCGGAGCAAGTCCATGAAAACATCACTCTTGTCCGCTACGCTGCTTTCGAATCCCGCTTCACTTCCACGGGGCTTTCACAGGAGCGAACGGAACGGTGACTGATGACCCATTCCTTTGGCTCGAGGAGATCGAAGGGCCAGACGCAGTGGCTTGGGCCCGCGCCGAGAACGAGAAGACGCTCGGGGTGCTCCAGTCAGATCTTCGCTATCGGCACTTCTACGAACAGGCGCTCTCCATCCTGCAGGCCAAGGATAGGATCGCATACGTTTCGTTGGAACGGCGAGCTTTGGAGAATTTCTGGCGAGACGAGAACCACCTGCGCGGCATCTGGCGGCGCACCACGCTTAAGAGCTATCGTAGCCAAGACCCACAGTGGGAAACCATTCTCGACGTGGACGCCTTGGCGGTCGCCGAGAACAGGAATTGGATCTTTCAAGGTAGCAGCTGCCTTCCGCCTGAAGAGCGCCTCTGCCTGATTAGTTTTTCCGATGGCGGCAAGGATGCCGCGTCCATACGAGAATTCGACTGCGACGCCAAGACCTTCGTTGCGGATGGCTTTTATCTCCCAGAGGGCAAGCAGCACGTCAGCTGGGTCGATCGTGACACACTCCTTGTTGCACGTGACTGGGGCGAGGGGACTTTGACGCAAGCCGGCTACCCCTTTGTGGTGAAGGAGCTCAAACGCGCTCAGGCGCTCAGTGAGGCTCGCGAGATCTTTCGTGGCGAGCCCACCGACGTTTCGATGTCCCCCTTCGTGCTTCGTGACAGCGAGGGCAACATTCATGAGACCGGCGCGATCCGCGCAATCAGCTCTTTCGAGTCCGAGTATGTGGTCTTCCGCCCCAATGGGCCCGTCAAGCTCAATCTGCCGAAGAAGGCCGCGATGATCGGTCTAGTGGGTGGTCACCTGCTTGTAAGGCTTGATGAAGATTGGAGGCCGCCAGGCGATATCAGCTTCGCCGCCGGATCGCTGATTTCGTATGATCTGGCCGAATGGAAACAGGATCCGATGCGTGCCAAAGCCTCGCTCGTCTTCCAACCTGGGCCCCGCCAGGCCCTGAGCGGGTTAGGCGCCACAAAGAATTTGTTGATCCTGACGATCCTTGAGAACGTTCAGAGCAGAGCGTTCGCTTATAAGTACGATCACGGAGCTTGGTCCGCGGCGCCCATCCCGCTGCCGGAACATGCAAATGTCAGCCTGTTAGCCACCTCCGATGAAACGGACCGAGCCATGTTCGCGGTCTCGAGCTATCTCAGACCAACCTCAGTCTGGTATTTTGATGTCGAAAGCAAAAGCCTTGAGGAGTTGAAGACGACACCGGCTGCCTTCGATGCGTCCAATCATATCGTGGAGCAGCTCGAAGCCACTTCGCGTGATGGCACGTCAATTCCCTATTTTCTGGTGCGGCCGAAGAACGCAAGATTTGACGGGACGATCCCGACACTTCTTTATGGCTATGGCGGTTTCCAGGCTTCGCTTCTGCCCTCTTATCTGGGACCGGTGGGACGGCTCTGGCTCGAACAGGGCAATGCCTATGTCGTGGCGAACCTGCGTGGGGGCGGCGAGTTTGGCCCACAATGGCATCAAGCGGCCCAGACGGCAACGAAGCAGACGACATGGGATGATTTCATTGCCGTTGCCGAGGACCTGATCCGCCGGAAGATCACAAGTCCGAGCCGGCTCGGAATCATTGGCGGCAGCCAGGGCGGCCTGCTCGTTGGCGCCGCAATCACCCAACGTCCCGAACTCTTCAACGCGGCCATCATCAAGGTGCCGCTGTTTGACATGCTTCGATACACCAAACTGGGCGCAGGCGCCTCCTGGATCGGCGAGTACGGTGACCCTGCCATTGCCGAGCAGCGTGCGTGGATCGAAGGCTACTCGCCCTACCAGAAGCTGATGGCGGGCAAGACTTATCCCGCTCCCCTAATTCTTACCTCCACCAAAGACGACCGCGTGCATCCAGCGCACGGCCGCAAAGCTGCCGCGAAGCTCGCCGCGCTGGGCCAGCCTTACTTCTATTACGAGAACATCGACGGGGGGCACAGCGCCGCCGCCAACCTCAGGGAATATGCGCGTCAACTGGCCCTTGAATACACCTATGCATCGAGGCGGCTTTGTTCTGAGTAAAATTCGGTCAGCGGGCTGAGACCATTGGTTATCTCAACGTATTCACGGTGCTCAGCTGAATTCATCGAACCCAAGGCGAGAGAGCTGATGAGCCGCCGGCAGACGCGATGAAGGTCGTCAGATGCGCAAGTTACCGGTTTGAACAGCCTCCACCGCTGGCGAGCGGGTTTCCTGGCGTTCAACCACAACATGACGAGCGGGCGGTAAGTTGCCAGATGCGCTTCCTTGAGGATTGTCTCGCAGACCCCTGTTCGTCCGACATGGCCGGCGTGCGGCTAATATCTAAACGCGAACAGCTAAAGCGCAGCTCTGGGACTGTCTTCGTGCTTGAGAAAGCATGTCACGTAGCTCAATGCAGGCATGGCGCGGATTGATTATCCTGATCCCAGGCTGCGCGAAGGAGTTCACGGCCGCCCTGTCGTTCAACGACGATCAATCCCATTCGCTTTAGCTCGGCTCCGGATGAGCGCGGCGTGTTCGAGGCTCTGCAACTCTTCTGTAAGCCGCTAGCGCGCGACGAGTGAAGCGAAGGTCAAAACGTCATCCGGATCCTGAAGCCTTGAATCGAAGTGTGGTCGACGTCACGGCGCTTTCTGTCGTTTGCACAATGCGGCCGCAGATAGACCATGCGATAAAAAACGAGCATGTGACCAGCGCAGCGACGCTGGCGTCTTGCCGACCATCTTGATGGCCGGCAGACTCTTCGCTAGATCACAACGGTTCACTATGGAGATGCCGCCGTGGCAATGGGTATTGTGAAGTGGTTCAACTCGACCAAAGGTTATGGGTTCATCAGGCCTGAGGACGGAGGTCCCGATGTCTTCGTGCACATCGGTGCCGTCGAAAGGGCCGGTTACACCACTCTCGAAGAGGGGGCTCGGGTAAGTTATCAGCTCAAGGCCGGGCGTTCGGGCAAGATGTCAGCTGAGGATCTTCGGGTTGGCTGATCCGACTCGCCTCCGGAAACCGCTCTCTGCAAAGCGTGTTCTCGCACCTGTCCGGCGATGCCTTGTCGGGGCGCGCCGGGCGTTTGGCTTTTCGACGGTCTCTTCCAGCCATGAGGCTGTCTCGCAAACCGCATGACAGCGTTGATCTCTCGAGGCCGTCCACCGATCACTGCCGTCAGAGTTACAAGAGTTGCGAGCGGATCGCAGTGTGGGCGTGGCAAGATATTCCTGCGCCCCGAACTGTACGCTCGTGACCAACGCGCCGGGAAGTGCACGCCGCCGGGCTGGTGCTCCCCTGTCCAGGCGTGATGCATGTAGCTCATGAAGGTGCTCGCACAACCGGGTTCGTCCGTTATGGACCATACTGGCCGGCTGCGCTGAGGCAACAGCACACCCGCAGCAGCTTCTCCGGCGGGATCGACGGCCGCCCAATCGGCGAATAGAGCGCGGCAAACTCGCGCTCCAGCGTCGACAGCGCCTCGTTCACGATCGTCCGGATCGCTCGCAGCGGATGGTCACGCCGCACCCGAGCCTCCAGATCGACGTAGCTGAACAGCTCGCCCGTTCGATTGTCGCCGCCGCGCACGCATCATCTCCGAATCTCGTCGGAGCCAATGAATCACGGTCGCTGGTCGGCGGCGAGCACGTTTTTCAACTGCCTGCTAGAGGCGTACCTCGCACAAAGACTTTCGAGGATGAACGTTACGTGCGTGAATTGTATTGGGATTGGTCAAACCATCCACTTCGATAGACAGATTGGAGTAAGCGCCAAAGTCACCGCTGCGCGGCCAGTTGCTCCACCAGCTTGTCGCGTGGCCCTGCCGAGCCCGCCCTTGGACGCCTCCGGCTCGGCCTCTCGTGGCTGGAAATGGGGCTCCTCATCCTCGGATGAACCCGCGCGCCACCGTACGCCACCCTCGTAGCCGAGCGACACGGACGCGCCGCCCGCCGCCATATGTGCCGGGTCGAGACCCGTTGTCCCTTCAAGGCGTCCATCTCCGCCTCCAATTGGTTCAAGCGAGCCAGCATCGCCTTGAAGGCGCCAGGGCGGCCCCTTAGTTGTTTCGTACGAGGCGGAACGCGTGCGGCTTCGATCCAAATGCATAGCACGCTGCGGAAATGCCGTTTGAGGCTTCGTTCTTAATTGTGGGACTGCAATAACTCGATCGTTGAGCGATATCATCTCGGACATGCTGCAGTCGCGGTTTCTGCAGGTGCTGCGTCACGCATGAAGGCAACAGCCAGCCCGATGCCGATGAGACCAATCAGGATCGATGCCGCAGCCAGAGACGGGACGCCGCTAGTCTCGACAAGGATGCCGCCGAGAAAAGCGCTAATGGCGATCCCCGCGAAGGTGGTCGAGCTGTTCATCGCCAGTACCAGCTTCGACCTATCTCCGGCCAGACCGAGAAGACGGTGCTGGATCGGGACGAGATACATGTAGCTCACGTTACCCCAAAAGAAGGCGATGAGCACGGTGAGGCACCATGCTGTCTGAACGCAACCAAACCTACGAGCAGGATGAGTTGCGCGCCTACAACCGCAATGAGAACTTTATACGGGCCAAAACGGTCAGTCAGAACGCCGCACGCAACGTTTCCCGTCACGGCTCCGAAGCCGTAGGCAAAGAGTGCGGCTGAGAGCAGCGGCACCCCGGCAAGCAGAGAACCGATGATGAATACGCTCACATAGGAGTAAACGATGAACTCGGAAACGACGACGAATAACGTCACGGAAAGGATACCGTAGGTGGCCTTGGAGAGGCCTTTTGAGATCGGGCTGTTTCCGCGCTCCGGCGCCTTGGTAGCTATTCCGGACATCATCGGAGCGAAGATTATCAATGCGAGAAGCCCGGCAATGACGACGAAACCGAATGAGAAGCGCCAGCCGATAGCATCCGCGATCCAGCTTGTGGCAGGAACGCCGGCAACCTGTGAAACAGTCATGCCGCCAAAGATGAGAGACAACGCGAACCCTTTGCGGGCTGGCGGCAGGAGTTCCACGGCCAGCGCGGTAGCCGACGGGGTGAACATCGCCGCGCCGTAGGCCGAAATGACGCGGCCTGCAGCAAGGGTGAGGAAGTTCGGAGCGATCGCGCAGATCAGGTTACCGATGATGAAGATCGAAACGGACAGAATCTGAACATTATGGCCGCTCATGGCCTTGAACATCCAGGCATTCAGCGGCGCGAAGACTGTCATTCGGCCCTTTAATTGCGGATTGTTGTCAATCACCTTTTAAACTTTCCGACGGCACGACGGTAGCGCTCGCGCTGTCGGAGCTGGTCAGGGTTGCGGAGACGGCGCGAGCGCGGCTGATGCGTACTTTGCCGGCCAGGCATTGGATCGCCCGGGCTGGTTATGTCTTCACTGGGGTCACGGTCCTTTCCGAGGTCGCGCAGCGCCTCATGATGATGTCCGGGTCGGACGCCTCAACGTTTGCAGCGGAGTACGGTCGAGCCGCCACCAGCCGAATGAACGAGGTCGCCTCAACACCGTCCCAGCGGGACATCGCCAGTCCGGCAGACCGGACCAGGAACTTGCGAGCAAATATCAGACTGGCTGCGGCTGCCCCCAGTCGAAGGATGTGCCATGATGCAGTGAAGGATGACTGCGATCTTTCGGGCGACAGCGACCTTTGCCTTCCTCATACCGATCCGCTTGGCGAGCTTCATGCCCCAGGCCTTGAGGGAAGACCACTTCTTTGTCCGATAGAGAAGTACGGTGGCGGCCTCAAACAAGTAGGTTCGGAGAAGCCGGTCGCCCCATCGAGATATCTTGCCGTTGATGTCAGTTTCGCCAGATTGGTTGCGCCGAGGTGTAAGGCCGAGGTAGGCGCCGACTGTCAACGCCGACAATGGGTCATCGATCGTATGGCGGAAAGTCAAGGCGGTCACCACGCCGACACCGGGAACGGTCATTAGGCGGCGCGTCGTCTCGTCCGCCTTCGCCAACTGGCGAACTTCGTCGTCGAACTTGTTCTGCTGCTGACAGATATGCTCATGGATCAACAGGAGCGGCGAGATCACGCTAAGGAGTGGATGATTATCGCCCAATAGCTCGCTGACCAGGTTGCGGAACTGCTGGCCGATTGCGCGCGGGAACAGCAAGCCGTATTCTTTGATCAAGCTCCGGACCTGGTTCTCGATGTCTCGGCGCATGGACACGAGCCGGGATCTCGCGACGAGTATCGCGCGGATCTTCTGACTTTCCTCGCTCTTGACCTTGACTTCTCGATACCAACCAACCCGCACCAGTTCGGCCAGACCTCGAGCATCATTCTGATCGCTCTTGTTCATGCGTACGGACAAAGCCGCGTGGGCATGCCGCGCGTCGATGCAAACCACTAGGAGATCGACCCTACGAAGTTCATGCCATAGCCAGCTCGCCATCGCCCCGGTCTCAAATCCGATGCGCTCCGCTTGTGGCGCCCGCTTGCGAAGCAATGCCGCGAGCGCCCCGGGGGCGGACTTTGCCTTTCCTTCGAACAAGATCTGACCCACTTCGTCGACCACACATACCGACGTTTCTTTTTGCGAGACATCCAGCCCAACATATTACTTCATGGCCCCCTCCGATTCGTGAGATTGCGGGAAGGCTTGAAGATAGCGGACCTTTTTGAGCCGCGGGCGCCGACCGCAATTACGTCATCGTCTGCAAAATTGGCTCTGACGCAGTTTTGGTGCAGCTGGGTTTATTCTGCGCCGATTAGTCTGGCTTGAAGCAGATCGATTTTGCCACGGCCGTACATTTGGCGTCTGACGAGCTTGAGGCGCGTGATCTGCCCCTCAGTCTGTCCGTTGGACCAGGGCGAGGTGATCGCCGCCCGAACCGCCGCTTCATCGTTCGTTACGCCGCGGGCGAACGATGCAACAAGACTGGCGCGAGCGCGCTCGATCCATGGGACGAGGCCCGCCTCGGTCTTGCGTCGGATCATCAGGTGGAATTTGGCGATGATCTCGCGTGCCTCGACCAGGGGTGGCACGCCAGCTTCTACCGCAGCGACGGTCACCGTCTCTGCCTTCGATAGCGTAGCCCGTCCGACGGTCATGAGACGAGCGATCGTTCTGGCCGATGGAATCCGATGAAGGGTTTCGACATCAGTCTTTTCGGCCCGCCGTCTACGAGTCGTCCACTCGCCGACAACACGAAGGGAGCCTCGGAAACCGCGCGCCCGTAAGCGGCGCCAAAGTTCAGCGCCGTTTCGGCAACCGGCTGCCCATTGGTCGTCGAGCCATGGCAGGTGCTGATCGAGAGAGCTCTCCCGGGTCCGGAAGACATCATGGCGTTCGCCGCGGATCACCTGTCGCACCAGCCCCCTGCTGTGGCCCGTCTGGCGCACTATCTGCTTGATCGGCGTCCCACCTTTCGACAGGCTCAAGATGGTCGCGTTAGCCTCCTCGCGCCGGAGATAGCCCTCATATTGGAGACGCTCCACAGCTGTTAGCAGCTCGGGATTGATCGTAGTTGCTCCGATTGCGCTGCGGATCTGGCGCATCGATTTTCGGACGGCATCGAGGTAGGCCCGGCTGGCGTTCTCCATCAAATGCCAACGATCTGCGACCTGTACCGCGTGCGGCAGGGCCTTTGCTGCGGCTTCGCCATATCCTCCGCCGCGGTCGCGGGCGACGATCGCGATCGTGGGATGGGCGGCGAGCCAGGCCTGGGCGGTCGAGGGCTCACGGTCCGGCAGCAGGGTGACCACCCGGCGCCTTTCCAGGTTGCAGATGATGCTGGCGTATCGGTGATTGCGCCGCCAGGCCCAATCATCAATGCCGATAATCCTGAGCGGGTCAGCCGGCGGACGGCTACGGCGTCGAACCACGCGAAGGAGCGTATCCTTGCTCACCGGCAGCATCAGCCGTTTTGCGAAGCCTGCCGCCGGTCGTCCGCCAAGAGCCAGACCGAGGTGATGGACAATGGAGTCCGGCCTCGCCGTGCGTCGCGCTGATGGAGCCAGCAACCATTCGTCGAAGCGCTCAGTAAAGATTTGGCGCCCGCACAGGACGGCGTCGCAGCGGAAGCGGCGGGCGACCACCAGGAGCTGTACGATCCGCCCCGAAAGCGGGAGGTCAGTCACGCGTCGCCGATACCGGCTATGGACACGCCGAGAAACTGTTCCGCACAAGGGACACAGACCGACGCTTCCGGACGCCCGGATCTCAATCACGGCCTTATCACCTTCGTAGTACGCACTCTCTACAACAAACCCACGCGGCACCAGACTGGAGCGGTGGAGTGCTTGCTGCATGGCGTTGATTCTCCTCCAATCAAAGCGCCACGCATCCCCCAAACTGCATCAAAAGTGAGTCAGAGCCAAATTTACAGGCCGATTGACACTTTGCTGTCCCGACGAATGGCCGAGCGCTCAATGCGTTTCGGTTCTATCTGACCGATCTCTGGAGGCGGACGCTTCGGCGGCGCAGTCAGCGGACCTGTCTGACCTGGGATCGCATAACGCAGATCACCGATGACTGGCTCCCCAAGGCTCGCATCCTTCATCCATGGCCGAAGCTGCGCTTCGCCGTCAAACACCCGAGGTAGGAGCCCGGTGCCTTAATTGGGCTCGCCGGGATCTGCGCGGGGGGCGCCCAGTGATGGGTGTCCCTACCGCGAACAGAATGCGTTTGCGCCACTGTTTTTCAAGGATTTGCTTTCGGCAATATGGGCACTGCTGAGACGGCGGCCGAAGGATGAGATCGACGATGGCGAAACGTACGGCGGGCATGGTTGGTTGAGGCGGAGGCCCGTTGATTCTCTTTTTTTTGCCCCGCGTATGCGAGGCGATGATGTTGCAGGAAGGCGTAGGCAATCATTGTCATCAGGGCGTGGCGATGAAGACCTGAGGACAATGGCTCGGTTCGGGTAAAGCCAGACAATATCGCGCACCTTATCGACGAATAGCGGATCGCTCGACAGTTTAAATGTCTGGCTGCGGTGCGGCTGCAGGCCGAACGCCGTCCACTTTCGGCCGATCGTGGTGTGAGAAAAGCCAGTTTCCGCAGCCATCGAGCGGATCGACCAGTGCGTCCGTCGCGCGGCGTCGTACGCAATGTCCGCTCGATTACCACAGCAACCTGATCGTCGTCGATGGTTCGAGGGCGCCCAGGACGGGCTTCGTCAAGCAGGCCATCACAGCAATCCTTCAAGAATCGGCGGCGCCACTTGCCAACGGTGTGTTCATGGATGCCAAGTTTGGCAGCCACCGACTTGCTTGGCAGACTATCTGCACACCGCAGGATCGCGCGGCAGCGCTCAGATAGCGATTCGGCAACGCGATGACGACGAGCCTCTCCAAGTACGCCCGCTCTTGCGGACTAAGCACCAGCGGCGCGATCGGCCGGCCTCGCACACCCGCATTCGCCACGAGCACTCTCCTCTGTAGAGATTCGAGCTATCAACTAATGTGACGAACTTGCGTTCCAGAGGACTAGCACTACTTTGGCAGAATGTGTTTGCTGAGGCGGCGGCCGAAGGATGAGATCGACGATGGCATGGCGTACGGCGGGCATGGTTGGTTGAGGCGGAGGCC
>NZ_JADFUE010000054.1:0-42026 GCF_054967145.1 Bradyrhizobium sp. UFLA06-24 | reverse complement strand
CTATGCTCGTTCATGGCGTATCGCTCTCCTTGAGGTTCTGGCAGGCTCGACACCCGCCTCGATACGCCGCCTATCTCATTCCGTCATCACCCAGTTTCCCGCATAGCTCCCGCCGGAATGCTCACGTTCATAGCGTCGCTCCGGCTCAGCCGGGCCCAGGTTGCGCAATCGGTTTAATCCCAGCCGGCGCCGGATAGGGCTGAAGGTCGCCGGCGACACTACCGGCCTCGATTGAGATCTGTTTGACCTGTGGCGCTGTCGTCCCAACGTTCCGGCTTCTGCGCATGGGAAGGCAGGATTTGGCTTGGATAAAAGAGGTCTTGTGGAGCGATCACGGTCCATCCACTCCTTCCTCGCCGAACGCTTAAACTTGGCGACCGTCCTCGCCGAAAACGGCGAGTTGCAGCGCACTGCAGCCTTCGTCAGGCCAGCCTCGATCAAGATTGGCGCCATGGCCTTTCGGCGTCAATGGCGCATTCTTGGGGGCGTTCATCCGATCCTTAAGGGGTAGGCTAAAGCTTCGGCAGGTTGCTTCCTCGTTCAGGACCGGATGGACAACCTACTGAAAGCTCACACCTCATGGTCTCACAGACATCCTACCCGAACTGGTTGCCCCCCCATGCGGCCCCTCTAGAAGCGCGCGTATGCGCGCAGCGATCTGTCGCGCTTTTCGGCCGCAGGTTGGGTTCCACGCAATCGAGTATAGCCAGCATCGCCAGAACTTCGTCGACGTTAAATGTGGCCGCCCTGCGATCTGATAGTCCCAGAGACCGATGGGGGGCGCGGACCCGATTGGCTGCAAGCACCGCAAGCGCTTGCGGCCGCAAGGACGTAATATGCCGCTCGAATATATGCATTCGTTGGCCTGTAGCTGCCCTGTGGGCATGATGTCGCGAGCGCTGGTGGCCAACCCGGTCGCAAAGACTGGGGCTGGCCACCTTTGCTCCCAAGAGGCTCCAATTCTCAAGGGCTACAAAGTTGTATCTTCGAGAAGTACCAAGGGGCACCTACCAAAATCGGTGGCTCCCCTCCTCGTCGGCGACTCTCTAAGCTAGTTTTTGCCTTGAATTGGAGACACCAGCACGACCAGACACATGCACGTTGCATGAACAAGAAAACATGCCAATCGCACATGAGCGACGCAAGTATGTGGGCAGAGTCAATCTAGGCGGAGCACGATAGAAAGCCGCTGGAAAGTTATCCGAGACCCTCGTAGACCGCGATGAGGAGTACCTCGTTGAAAAATGGGCGACGCTGCCGGCGTCGCTCGTCGGCACGCCTGGCGGAGAGAATGGCACGAAGATAAGGGTGGAGGGGATTCAGCCACGCAGTCTTCTTCCCTTCCAAAGTATTGCTGATGATTGATCGGAAGCAGTGCGGGCGCGACCCGGTGCCGTTTGGTTGCGCTGGAGCAGGCGCTGTCCCTACCCGCCCGCCAGTTGAACTTAGCAGAACTTGGCTCGGCGCTTATCTCCCCGCGGACACACAGGGGCAGCGCTCTGTCCCTGCAGCTAACCTGCTCCAAACTCAGCTTCAAGCGGCGGCAAGAAGCTGATCGGGAGCTTATCGCCAGCGGACCGAGTGAAACCGCCAAAAAACGAGAACTAACTCGTGAGTTGGAAGCAGTGCGAACGCGGTTCGGCGCCTGACGGCCTGGGGCATCATGAGGCACTAACCCTGCCGCATCCGCACTGCAATGAGCTTAACGGAAGCGTAACTCAGCACATGGTGGTCCTTCAGCTCATGCGCTGTCCCTGCCACGCTCCCGTTAAACCCAACGATTCTTTATCGAGCCTGGCTTACCGAAAGCTGACAGACCTGCGCAGCAATTTACAACGAAAGGCGGCCTATGTGGCCGCTGGCAGTTGAGAGCAATTACGACGTTTACGCCTCAGACAATAGCCATCGGCGCGCTTGCGATCAGCGGCAACCGCTCCGCGCTAAACGCCCGTGGCGTTCAGTTGGTCAAGCTCCACGTTGGTTTGTCGTATTGAAGACGATTGTGCCCGTTTCTCAAAATGCGTTACCAAGCTCCATCAGGCCCATCAGCGAGGCGCAAAGCGAACGGAAAGCAGCGGATGCGGCTCGGCGCCCATATCCATCCGGGGAGGGTGGACAAATGCGCTATCTCTGCCGCATCCGCTTCGCCGGCGAGCCAGGAGCGACATGACTCGGCACCTCCCATGGAGGAAGGAAGGCGCTGTCCCTATCAAGCGCCGCTGGCACAGTAGTCAGCCTCGGGGAGCACAAGGCTAGCCACCCGGCTTTCCCGTGAGGCCCGTCGCCTCAGGGTACAGCGGGACTTTAGCGACAAGGCGGCCTCGGGAGACCTACCAGCATTGGTGGTCATACACACTTAATCGAGAAACTGTTGGTCAAACTTGAAGACCAAGCGAGTTCAGTGCCTAGTGCTCCAGAACGATCAGGCGGCGCCAGGGGCGCCGCTTTCTCCCCACATTTCTGTTTCAGCTGCCGCAAGGAAAAAAGACCGAGCGCACCCTACAGCGTTGGCCAGCCGCAGCATTTCGTCACAACGCGGATGGCGAGCAGGGATGTCCTGCCGTCATGAAGCCGCCCGAGTTAAGAACGGCAACAAGACTTTGGGCAGCTCGCCGATCAAGCGGAGGGCGTTAGCCGCAAGGCTGACTCTTGGATCATCGCTGAACGGTGCGATTGTTTCCAGCGTCGTGAAACGGGCGTGCTGGACGGCGCATTCCTCGTTCTGTTCGAGCATGATCCGCAGTTGAGGTGCACGATGGCGTCTTCATTGGGAAAGATGGCGTCCCCCCTCGGTCCGACGAAGTGCATCTCTACCCCTTCGCGGGTCTCGAACTTCTTGCAGCGGCGGGTCCTTCCGGGCCCCCCTACGCGGGTGACCCGCGACCACTCGACTTTGCTAGATATAAAATTTCAAAAGGCACTTTCTGTTCTCGGATCGGCGTGGAACCCAGGGGTGGGCCTGCTCAGGAAACAAATCCGGTCGGCTATTTTTGAGCCTGAAATTGATGTCTTCGTCCGTTCGTCATCGGGCGGCGCCAAGTGCGACCGAAACACGCTCGAAAGCATCTATACCAATTGAGACCGTATGGCTCCCAATCGGAGCCTCTCTATCCATGATCGTTATCGGCCTCAAGGGCCTTATCGGGGCGGCAAGACCACCGTGACCCGCATCGAAAGCCACGGGTTTGTACGCGGCCGGTTCGCTGGCGCGCTGAAGCGACATGCTGCGCGCCTACCCACATTACCGGCGCTGCGACGAAGCCACCATCGAACGCATGATCGACGGCGACCTGAAGGAACAGCCGTTGCCCTAGCTCAGCGGCAAGTCGCCCCGGCCGGCTGCCCGCTGACGGCCCAAGAGCTGCGAAGCTACGCAAATACGCCAACGCACGTCGTCGAGATAGCGCTGGCAAAAAAGCTGACTGAGGCGCCGTGGGCAACGCAGTCAACGAGGATGTCGGCGAGACGCTCCAATCGCTTATCGACTTCGTCGGCGCCGATGCGCCGTACCAGACCTTGTTGCGGGTGGCCAGTCTAAGATCCGAGCTGTTACAGCGGCGTTGGCGATTAAGCTACGCGTTTCGTCTTTCATCTGATCCAACGAATATGACCGTTTTTGTGCCATGAATGATAGAGCCGCGACGAAGAGGGCCCGACTACCGCCAGTCGCCTGAAGCTCATTTTTCAACACTGGCCATACGATGATGCGACCGGGACCATGACGTCATCTAGCGAAGCTCTATCCGTTCTCTACGAGCCGCCGAGTCTGCCGCCGCGACTTCAGGAAGCCGCGGTCGGTTGCCATGAACTTGAAGAGCATGGGCGAGATAAGCTTCGCTGGGTCAACCATCTGTCCACTTTGGGCGGATAGTAAATCCGCATAAGCAAGCAGATCGCGATGTACGCTTGCGGGTAGCTCCGCAGTGATCTTTACCGGTTTGTCATCTGGAACGGCAGCAATTTTCAACTTCGACACAACATCTACCTCGCGTAAGGCTGAAGGATCAGATCGCGATTCACGATCACGCGGATCGGGAAGCCAGGACGTACCGTCAGCGTGGGCTGGATATTGAGACCGCGCCGAACTACCTGCTGTCCAGTTTGGTTTAGAGAGTCCGAGGCGCCGTGACGCAACGCCTGGATAATTGCGCTGTCGTTGCTGTTAGTGTCCGAGCCGGCACCCAGTTCCGTTCCGACGGCGAGAAACGTCGATAGTGCCGCAGCCTTGAAGAGTTCGCCCCAGTGATTGTCCACCTGGTCTTCTAGGCCAGCATAGCCAGCGGTGTCAGCGCCAGGCTGCCGCTCGAGAACTATAGAACGTCCATTCGGCATGATTAGCCGGGTCCAGACGAGCAGAACGCGAGACTGGCCGAAAGTGACCTGGCTGTCGTAGATGCCGATTAGACGCGCTCCCTGAGGCACGAGCAGAAAGCGACCGGTCGGCGTGTCAAAAACATTCTCGGTTACCTGCGCGGTAATTTGGCCTGGCAGGTCCGATCGGATCCCGGTGATCAGCGCCCCTGGAATCACCGTCCCGGCCTGCACGATGTATGGTGAAGCGGGCCTGATGACACGGTCAGGGCTTACCATGCGACGGTCCACGGAGGCATTCACGAAGGCAAGCTTGCGGTCCTGGCCGTTTTGCGCAGATCTATCCTCGCCAGTGCTCGTTGCGCTTGGTGATGCGAGGCGGTCGCCTCCAACCGCCGCAGCGGTGGGCGGACGCGCTCCTTCATTGGTCGCAGCGAACAAATGGCTGATGCGGGCTGCCTCAGTCTCTTGATCCCGGCGCTGCTGGTCTGGATCAGTGCCGATCGTCGGCGACTGGCCTTGAGCAGCAAGTATTGGTCGACCGAGGTCGCCGGGAAGCGGCGGACCAAGCTGCGGGATTGGCTGGCGCGGAACGCCAGCATAGTCCTTCGGCAGCGTCGTAATACCGTCGGCAACATTGTGGTGGTCGGTACTGTAAAGCTCATCGGCCGCTTGATTGCGGGAGCGATTGTTCTGCAGCGACCACAGCACCGCTCCGCCGATGACAAGCAGGGCAACCGCGCTCCCGCCGGCCAAGACCTTCCGCGACAACCGCGTCACGCGCGTGTGCTCTGCTCTCAAGCGGAAGCTCTCGGATGGCTCCACTTGTGTCTCCGGCGGAATAGCTTGCTCGTTTACATTCCGAGAGTTCATGACGACGGCCTCCCGCCGGTTCTGACAATCCTGACCTTCTTCTGGTGCTCACCACCAAGCCGCAGTTCGGCGGCAGCAAACAGCCGATCGACGATCAATACATTGCCGTCAGCGCGATAGTTGACGAGTTCGGTCTTGCCGTCTGGACCGATGACAAAGAGCGGAGGCATCTCGCCCTGCACGATGCCTTGCGGGAATTCGACATAGACCTTGCGGCCATCGTCATATGCGGCGAGCGGTCGCCAGGGAGGACTGTCCCCTTCGATGGCATAGCGGGAGATGCGCTGCGCCGGGTTCGGAAGAGCGGGTTTCAGAGCGACCGGACGCCATCGTTCCCGTGCGGTTTCAGGATAGTACCAGGCAACAGACGGCATGTATGGCCGTTCGCGGGATCGGAGTTCGATCAGGTAGGTGCGCCGGTCAGTGTTGACCACTAGGTTGGTTTCGATCGAAGCTCGGGTCGGCTTGACCAAGACATGGACGCGCCGTGTATCGCCGCTGCCGCTCTCGGTATCGCCCACGACCCAGCGTACAGTATCTCCGGCCGCGATCGGCCCTGATCCCGTCAACTGTTCTCCCTCCTCGAGCGCGATATCTGTGATCTGCCCCGGCGCGGCGTAAATCTGATAGAGCGCCCCGGGACTGTAGGCGTAGATTTGCGCAGCATTGAAATACCCCCGCTTGCGCGGTTCGACCCTGGCCGCATTGTTTGCCATCTCAACCCGGCTCACCGGTTCGACCTCTTCCTTCCCGGCCGACTTGCCTCCGAGAGCCGGCTTCCAGAGCGGCGGAACGTGAAGCGGTCGCAATCTGTCGTCGAGAGCCACGGGCGTCGCCGGCAGCGGAGGAACTTCAGTGTCATAGCTGATCTCCGGCGGAATGTATGTCGCGCACCCACCGAGCACGGACGAGCAAAGCATAAGAGCGGACAGAAGTGCACGCTTCGCGCTCACGAACCCGGGCCAAGTCGAATTGAGCCTGTTTTGCTGAATGGAACATTTCGAATGAATGTCAGACGGCGTCTTGGTCACTGACCCAACTCCTTTGACCAGTTGATGGCGCGGACATAGACGCCAAGAGGATTCTTGCGTAGGCGCTCGGCTTCGCGCGGCGTCTCGATCACGATTGTAAGAATTGCAGTCCAGCGCTCGGTCGAGTTCAACGCGCCATTGTCGTAGATGCGCTGGGTCCATGCGACCCGAAAGCTTTCCGACGACGCACGAATGACGCTCGAGACCTCGACAGAGATTTGCGCCTTACCCAGCTTGGCAAAGGGGTCGTTGCTGCGCGCGTAGTCGTTGAGCGCAGCGGCGCCGCGATCAGTCGTAAAATCATAGGCCCGCAGCCAGTTTTGGCGCAGAACGATCCCGTCTGCCGGTAGGCCTCTGACATCCTCGATAAAGCGTGCCAGATGATAGGCGATCTGCGCATCAGTGGGCTGATATTCAATGTTGGCCGGCGCAATCCGCTGAGCCTGACCGAGATGATCGACTTCGACCACCCACGGCGTGATCGAGCCCTGACTCGATTGCCAGACAAGGCCACCTGCGAGACCGGCTGACAGCGTCAGGCAGCCAAAAGCCATCAGGCGCCAGCTCTTGGCTTGCACGCGCGCTGATCCAATGCGTTCGTCCCAAACCTGCGCGGCCTTTTGATAAGGCGTAATCGGCTCGGGCATGCGCCCGTAGTGAACTGATGGCCGTTTGAACATCGATGGTTGCCCCTGATATCAAGTGATCGGTTTCAAGTCGTGCGATGGAATGGTTTGAGGCGCTGTGTGTGCGGCGGAGATGCAGGGTGCGTCTCAACGTTCTCCCTCGGACAAATCGACGGAGGAACCGCTACCACCATGATCGCCCGAGCGGACGGCGTGGCCAGCGGCCGAGGCACCATGCCGGATGGTCTGAGCACGCTTCATGCGGCGAGCCCAATCAGGCTGCCCTTCAGCCGGCGCGCTCGTGCCCTGCTCGCCCGCTTGGCTACCTCCGAAGGCAGCCGCTGCTCGACGCAAAGGACTCGTCGCAGCCGAAGCGCCAGCCTCCGCGACGCCGGCAAGGCCGCCGCTTCGATAGGCGGCTGTTGCTCCGCTGATGACAGCGCCGCCACCGCGCGCGCCGCCTGCAATCGCACCACCAGCGAGACCGGCACCGCCAGCGGCAAGTCCCGCGCCAGCCGCAACAATGCCGCCAGCAGCAAGGCCTGTTCCAATCGTGGCTCCGGCGCCGAGTTGGGGGCCGCCCGACACCAGGCCGTTTGCGATACCCGGACCGAAGATACCGAGGCCCAGCAAGGAAAGCGCCGCGAGCACCAGCGTCATCGCGTTTTCGATGGTTGGCTGTACACCGCCGAAACCTGCGGTGAACTGCGAAAACAGGGTGGAGCCGATGCCGACGATGACGGCCAGGACCAGGATCTTAATGCCGGAAGATATGACGTTGCCCAGAACGCGCTCCGCCGCGAAGGTGGTCTTGCCAAACAAGCCAAAGGGAATGAGCACGAAGCCGGCCAGTGTCGTGAGCTTGAACTCGATCAGGGTGACGAAGAGCTGGATCGCCAAAATGAAGAAGGCGAGCAGCACCACGACCCACGCGAACAGGAGAACGACGATCTGGACGAAATTTTCGAAAAAGCTGATGTAGCCCATCAGGTTGGAGATCGAATCGAGGAGCGGTCGGCCGGCATCAAGTCCGACTTGAGCGATCTTTCCAGGTCTCAAGAAATCCGATGCGGAGAGGCTTGCGCCTGATGCTTTCAGGCCAAGACCGGCAAAGCTCTCGAAGACGATGCGCGCCAGACTGTTCCAGTTACCGATGAGGTAGGCGAAGACCCCTACGAAGAGCGTCTTCTTGACGAGACGCGCGGTGATGTCCTCATCAGTTCCCCAACTCCAGAACAACGCTGCGAGCGTAATGTCGATCGCAGCAAGGGTCGTTGCGAGATATCCGACATCGCTCCCCAGCAGCCCAAAGCCGCTGTCGATGTAACGCGTGAACGTTTCCAGGAACTGGTCAATGATCCCCGTACCAGTCATGGCTTGCTTGCCTCAGGTGTCACCAGGTTCGGATATCCCTGCGGGATCCGGCTTGGATCCTTTGGAGCGAGCGCCACGCCGGCAGCGGAATCGTCGTGGCCAGGTAATGTGGCACCGTCTTTCTTGCCAAAAAAGCGACGGCGGTTTTCGGCCCAAACTTGCTTGCAGTGATGATAACCCGCGGCTTCCTCCGCAGTGACGCTGCGGCAGCGCGCGAGGTCAGAGCTGGTTGCTTCTGTCGTCTGCTCGGCCTTCGGTGGTGGAGCAGGACCGTCTCCGCCACGAAGCTGAATCGTGCAGGCAGCGACGGCCACTAGGCCGATTGTCGTAAGCAGCGATAGCGCCTTGAATGCCTTTAGCTCGGTCATCAGTGGAACATCTGCACGTTGAAGGATTGATAGCCCTCTCCTGGCGTCAGGAATCGCCTGAGTTGCTCTCGTCCTTGATCCTGAGCCGAGCCGCGCTGAGCCGCTTCGAGGCTCTGCGCCCTGCCCTGCGCCGTCACGACAGCGGTGAGGTCGGCGAGTTGCTGCGCGTTCAGCGCGAGAATCTGATTGCCAGCTTGGGTTGCCTGCAGAGCACCGCTTGCGCCTTGGCTAGACGCTACGAGCGCGGACGTCTGGATGCGATTGGTGTCGAGATTGCCAACGATGCCCGCCTGAACTCGCAGCGCGTCTTGCGTTGCGGCATAGGAATTCTGCCAACGTGTTTGGGCGTTGAAGATCAGCAACTGGTTCGACTGGCTGACTGTAGCTGGCGCATAGCTCGTCGAAAACGCGCGATCGATCTGCTGGACGTCATAGGCGATGCGCTGGGCCTGGGCCAGTAATTGCTGAGTCCGCTGGATCGAGGATTGCAGTTGCTGCAGCGACGAGTACGGCAGGTTTGCTAGGTTCTTCGCCTGATTGATCAGCATCTGCGCCTCGTTCTGCAACGAGGTGACCTGATTATTGATCTGCTGGAGCTCCCGCGCAGCTGTTAGGACGTTCTGCACGTAGTTGTTGGGATCAAAGACGATCCACTGCGCTCGCGCGGACACCGTGACGCTGAGCATCAGCGCGACCGTGGCAGCGGCCGCCAATAGGCCAAGATGCCTCATAGGGATTTCTCCAGATTGACGAGATTGGGGATGATGTCTAGGGCCCAGGCGACACCGCGGTGCCGGAGCCAGGCCGGCACGAAGCCGTCAGGTCCATGTTCGGCGAGGAGTTGCGTGATCGCGGCTTGGTCTGCCTTGGAAGAGGCTGCGGTAAAGGCGAGCGCGACTTCACCGAGCCCAAGTTCGAACATCCGATTGCCCCGGCGCGACTGGCAGTAGTAGTCGCGCTTTGGCGTTGCTCGGCTCAGAAGTTCGATTTGGCGATCATTGAGTCCGAAGCGGCGGTAGATCGTGGTGATCTGGGGTTCGATCGCCCGCTCGTTCGGCAGCAGCAGGCGCGTTGGGCAGCTTTCGATGATCGCCGGCGCGATCGCGGAGCCATCGATGTCCGACAGTGACTGGGTGGCGAAGATGACGGACGCATTCTTCTTCCGGAGCGTCTTCAGCCATTCCCGGAGTTGACCGACAAAATCTTCATCGTTGAGGGCAAGCCAGCCCTCGTCGACAATGAGAAGTGTCGGCCGGCCGTCGAGACGGTCTCCGATCCGATGAAAGAGGTAAGCCAGAACCGCTGGGGCAGTGCTCGTTCCGATCAACCCTTCAGTCTCAAACGCCTGAACCGAAGCTTCGCCAAGGCGCTCGAATTCGGCATCAAGCAGGCGCCCGGAGGGACCGCCCAGGCAATAGGGCTGCAGGGCCCTTTTCAGGGAATTGGATTGCAGCAAGACCGAGAGGCCCGTGAGGGTGCGCTCCTCCCTCGGCGCCGAAGCGAGAGAGGTGAGCGCCGACCACAGATGATCCTTGACCTCCGGCGTGATCTCGACCTTTTCCCGCGCCAGGATCGCGCAGATCCATTCCGTGGCCCATCCGCGCTCGGCGGAATCGTCGATCCAGGCCAAAGGTTGCAGCGCGACGGGGTTTTCGTCCCCTTCAGACAGCGCACCGCCGAGATCATGCCAGTCGCCGCCCATGGCGAGCGCGGCCGCCCGGATCGAACCGCCGAAATCAAACGCAAAGACCTGCGAGTTCGGATAGCGCCGGAATTGCAGCGCCATCAGAGCGAGCAACACCGACTTTCCGGCACCGGTCGGTCCCACCACAAGGGTATGGCCGACATCTCCGACGTGGAGCGAAAACCGGAACGGCGTTGATCCCTCGGTCTTACCAAACAGGAGCGGCGGGCCCCTGAAATGCAGGTCCCTCGCCTCGCCCGCCCAGACGGCCGACATCGGAATCATATGGGCGAGGTTAAGTGTCGATACCGGTGGCTGCCTCACATTCGCATAGACATGCCCCGGCAGACTGCCGAGCCAGGCTTCGACCGCGTTCACCGTCTCGATCATGCAGGTGAAATCGCGGCCCTGAATGACCTTCTCGATCAGCCGCAGCTTCTCGTCGGCGACATTGGGATCGCGGTCCCACACAGTGATGGTCGCCGTGACAAAGGCTTGCCCAATCTGATTGGACCCCAGTTCCTGCAACGCCGCGTCGGCATCAAGCGCCTTGTTGTGGGCGTCGGTATCTAGCAGCGTCGACGCCTCGTTCGTCATGATCTCCTTGAGAATGGCGCCAATCGATTTTCGTTTGGCGAACCACTGCCGCCGAATTTTGGTCAGCAGCTTGGTGGCCTCGGTCCTGTCGAGCATGATCGCGCGGGTTGACCAGCGATACGAAAACGCCAGGCGATTCAGGTCATCCAGAATTCCCGGGGTCGTCGCGCCGGGAAAGCCGACGATTGTCAGGACCCGAAGATTGGCTGAGCCCAACATCGGCTCGAGTCCGCCGGTCAGCGGCTGGTCGGCCAGCAGAGCATCGATGTACATGGGAATCTCAGGTGCTCGAACTCGATGACGCTTGGTCGAGATCGTCGAGTGCAGATAAGTCAGCGTGTCCTGATCATCGAGCCAGGTGCATTCCGGCATGAACCCTTCAAGCAGGCCGAGCACGCGGTTGGTTTGGTCGATAAATCCGCGCAGCACCTCCCGAGCATCTGCTCCAACGGTGCGGTCGCGACCTTCATAGAGCAATCTCTCCGCCATAGCCGCTCCCTCCTCCGGAGGCAGATAGAGGAAGGTCAGGAAGTAGCTGGACTCGTAATGGGCACCCACCTCTTCGAACTGAGCCCTGCGTTCCGCGTCGACCAGCGCGGACGCGACGTCCGGAAAGGAGTTAGGCGGGTACGCCCCCGCAAAGTGACGTTGCGCCTCAACGAACACGGCCCAACCCGATCCCAGGCGACGCACGGCGTTGTTCAAACGGCCGGCGACGGCGACAAGTTCAGCCGGCACTGCGCTATCGAGATCGGGGCCGCGGAATTTCGCGGTTCGTTGGAACGAGCCGTCCTTGTTCAGGATGATTCCCTCGTCGACCAAGGCGGCCCAAGGCAGAAAGTCGGCGAGACGAGCATTAGAATGGCGATATTCGGCAAGGTTCATCATGGACATGAGCTCAGGCGTTGAGATGGCTGGGGATGCGCAGATGCCGGCGCACCACATCGACAAAGGCTGGATCGCGCTTGGCGGCCCAGACAGCGGCCATGTGGCCGATGAACCAGAGGACGAGACCGGCGATCCAGAGCCGAAGTCCGAGCCCAAGGGCTGCCGCAAGCGTGCCGTTCACGATCGCAACCGACCGCGGCGCGCTGCCCATCAGGATTGGCTCAGTAAGCGCGCGGTGAACGGGCACAAAAAAGCCTTTGACCGGTTCATCCATCAGATCACCACGCCGCCGCCGAAGGAGAAGAACGACAGGAAGAAGCTCGAGGCGGCAAACGCGATCGACAGACCAAACACGATCTGGATCAGCCTGCGGAAACCACCTGACGAGTCCCCGAACGCGAGCGTGAGCCCGGTCACGACGATGATGATGACGGCGATGATCTTGGCGACTGGACCTTCAACCGACTGCAAAATCTGATTGAGTGGCTGCTCCCACGGCATGTTCGAGCCAGCCGCCCACGCCGATGCCGACGCCAAAAGCACCGTGCCGAAAGCGGCCAACGATGCACCTCGAAGAAAGCGAAATTGCTGACGCATGTCAGTCTCCTGCTGTTGAAATGCTGTAGTCGCCCGTGGCACCGAGGCCTGAGACGGTGGCGAGTTCGGCGAGGCGGCGGTCGGCGCCGCGTCCCGCCAGCACGGCGACGAGGTCGATGGTCTCGGCGATCAAGGCGCGCGGAACCGAGATGACGGCTTCCTGGATGAGCTGCTCGAGCCGTCGCAGCGCGCCGAGCGCCGTCCCCGCATGAATGGTACCGATGCCGCCGGGATGGCCGGTGCCCCAGGCCTTGAGGAGGTCGAGTGCTTCGGCACCTCGGACTTCGCCGATCGGGATGCGATCAGGACGCAGTCGGAGGGACGAGCGAACAAGATCCGACAGTGTGGCCACACCGTCCTTGGTCCGAAGCGCAACGAGATTGGGCGCCCTGCACTGTAGCTCGCGCGTATCTTCGATCAGCACAACCCGATCGGAGCTCTTCGCGACCTCGGCCAGGAGCGCGTTCGTCAAGGTTGTCTTGCCGGTCGATGTTCCGCCGGCGACGAGGATGTTCTTCCGTGCGTCGACCGCGCCCCTCAGGATCTTGGCCTGCTCCGAGGTCATGATGCGCCTTACGACGTAGTCGTCGAGCGTAAACACGGCGACGGCGGGCTTGCGGATAGCAAAGGCCGGTGCTGCAACGACCGGAGGCAAGAGACCTTCGAAGCGCTCGCCGGTCCCAGGCAATTCGGCCGAGACCCGTGGCGAACCGGCATGCACCTCGGCACCGACGTGATGCGCGACTAGGCGAACAATGCGCTCGCCATCGGCAGCGGACAGAGTTTCGCCTGTGTCCATGAGGCCATTCGACAGCCGGTCGATCCATAGCCGGCCATCCGGGTTGAGCATCACCTCGATGATCGCTTCGTCTTCGAGATAGCCGGCAATCGCGGCCCCAAGCGCGCTGCGCAGCATTCGCGCACCGCGCGAGCTCGCGTCTGATTGAATAGAATGGATTGCCATCGTTCGCCCCACCGAATGAGGGCACCCAAGGGGCCCTCAGATGGGGATCATTAGAAAAGGCCCCACGGACTTGGCGCAACAAGCGGCTTCAGTGATCGTAGACTGGCGTAGAAAAAGAAAGACTGAAAACTGATGTTTGAGGTCTACTCATTCGTATCGTACTCGGCGAGCTACCGCTCACCACTCCGCATCGTCATCCGCGGGCACGAGTAAGACCGAATCCTCATACGACTCGACAGCGTAAGAAACATCAGCCGGCTTGAAGAATAGGAGTGAACTCATCCAGGAAACGATAGATCGGCGCCAAGGCAGCATGAACCAGATCAACGCCGCGATCTGCACTGCTACGTTGACGCCGAACGCTACTTGATAGGCATGGACGGCCCTATGGCCATCATTCGCGGGCCATTGCTCCAAGATAAGACCTGTCCCGCATTGTGCCAGGAACGCCCAACCAAAGTGCAAGACGTTCAAGGCGCCGTTGGCACGACCGGCAAGCGCCGGCGGAAAGTAATCTACTATTACCGCGAAGCTGACCACGGTTGCCGTTCCGGCAATTGCGACAACGGACCAGGGCAAGATGGACGGCAGAGGCACTCGCAGGATCAAAGCTAGCTCGGCTGCGAAAAAGAGCACCGCAACCGTCGCTAATACCGTCTCCGCCCCTATTCCCCTTCGTTTGACGTAGTGGACGGTCATCCCGAACAACAACGCGCCGAAGCTCAAGACGATCGACATGGTGAACAGCTGTCTTACGAGACTTGCGCGATCAAGCCCCTCCACGTCGGTCAGCCACGGTGATGCCCACAGTCCCTGCAGAGACCAAGCCGATCCAACACAAGTCGCCGACAATGGGGCCATTCGCCAGAAGCGCCGATCGCTGAAAACGGAGCCAAGGGTGGCGCGCGCCGTTGATGGAACAATGCCTCGTTCAGGCACCGCGACATAGATGAGAATGGCCGTCGCACCGGTAGCGACTGCCAGGATCCCAAAGAGCAGCCGCCAGCCCATCCAAGCGAGCAGGTATTCGACGGGAGCCGTAGCCGTTACCGCTCCTAGCGACCCCAGCATAATCATGTAGCCGTTAAGCAAAACGACGCGTTCGCTAGGGAACCAGAGGATGATGGACTTCAGTCCGGCCGTCAGCGCCGCCGCGACACCAAGCCCGATCATTGCACGCGCTATCAAGAGTGACGGGAAACCGCTCGATACCGCGAAGAGTCCGGCGCCCACTGCTGCGAGCAAGAGCAGAGCACTCTGGACGCGCCGCGGACCAAAGCGGTCCAACAATATGCCGACGGGAATCTGCGCCGCCGCAAAGACGAGGAAATAGACCGAGGTAAGCAACCCGAGGTCGGCAGCCCCAAGCCCAGCATCCGAGCTGAGATGACTGGCGATCAAAGCGTTGATCGTTCGAAACAGATACGAAAGATAGTATCCAACCGCAAACGGGAGAAATACGCGCGCTGTGAGGCGCCATGCCCCTGAAATCTGCATGCTGGCCCCTCTTGCTGTCAGCTCGTGCGAGCCGATAGCGCGACCAGCTTTTCGTCAGTTCAGCTAAATCGCTGCGGGCGTAGGTTAGCGAAGAAAAAGAAGGGACCGGCGAAACGGTCTTGCTACATGGTTCAATCAAGATTCTTCGGCCGCTTCCTGGCGGCGGATATCTTCTGGAATCTCGCGCAGAAAGCTTTGCCCTTTCTGCAAACGGCGCCCGAGCGCCTCGACAAATCCTTCAAAGCGCTCCCGACCCTTTGCCTGCGCGGCCGTCTGCGCGTCATTGGGCAATGGCGGCGTTACTGTCAGCCAGAAGCGGATGAACAGGGCCAAGGTCTCTGCCGTTAGACCGATATCACGCTCCATCCGCTGCATTTGTCGCGAGAGGCGATCGAGACGACGGGTAAACGCGGCCTCTCGCCTGTCCGCTCCGTCCGGTGACAAAAACGAAGCAACGGCTGCCTCCACGATCGCAGACCGGGAAAGGTTTTTGCGATCCGCGAGGTCCGAGATCTGTTTCAGAAGCTCGGGCGGGAAATAGACGTTCATCCGATCGCGCATGTTGCCTCAGAGCTCCATGCCGTCATTCGGATCCATGGCAACCTGGCGGGCGACGCCACGCATCTGCTGACGAAGCAGTCGAGATTGGCGGACCGCGTCCTCATCGTCGTCAAGAACCACGGCGAATTCCTCGGCTGGGGCCGGCTCGGTTGTTTCCTTGGCTATCGCGACGTGATCGGGGAGTTCGGGCTCGCGACGGAGACCACTGTTCGCGGCGTCTTCCTCTGCTTGCCCCCTGTCGGTTGGATGCGGCGCAGGCTTCAGCGTTTCAAGCGTTGACCATCCGTCCGTTCCTGATACCGTCGGATCGGGCGGCGGCAAGATCCGCTCGGTAAGCCGCCGATCCTCATAATAGCGAACCTTCTTCGCCCGGATCGGCGGTGTGCCCGCTACCATAACAATCTCGTCCATCGGCGATAGCTGCATGACCTCGCCCGGGGTTAGCAGCGGTCTCGCCGTCTCCTGGCGCGAGACCATCAGGTGTCCAAGCCAGGGGTTCAACCTGTGACCGGCATAGTTCTTCATCGCACGCATCTCCGTCGCCGTACCCAACGCGTCGGACACCCGCTTGGCGGTCCGCTCGTCATTTGTCGCGAAGCTGACGCGCACGTGACAATTGTCGAGAATCGCATTGTTGGGCCCGTAGGCCTTCTCGATCTGATTGAGCGATTGCGCGATCAAGAAGCTCTTGATGCCGTACCCCGCCATGAAGGCGAGCGCGGACTCGAAGAAATCAAGACGTCCCAGCGCCGGAAACTCGTCGAGCATCATCAGGACTCGATGCCGGCGGTCGCGGGCGTGCAGATCTTCGGTCAGCCGCCTGCCGATCTGGTTTAGCACCAGGCGGATTAAAGGCTTGGTCCGCGAGATATCGGAGGGTGGCACCACGAGGTAAAGCGTCGTAGGGCGGCTGTTTGCGATCAGATCGGTTATCCTCCAGTCGCAGCGGCAGGTCACCTGGGCTACGACGGGATCGCGGTAAAGACCCAGGAACGACATCGCGGTGGACAGAACGCCCGACCGCTCATTCTCGGATTTGTTGAGGAGTTCACGCGCCGTCGAGGCGACCACGGGATGGGAGCCCTTCGCGTCAAGATGCGCGGTCGTCATCATCGCCTTCAGCGTCGCCTCGATCGGCCGCTTCGGATCGGACAGGAAAGCTGCGACGCCAGCCAAGGTCTTGTCTGCCTCGGCATAGAGAACATGGAGTATGGCGCCGACCAGGAGCGAATGACTGGTCTTCTCCCAATGGTTCCGCTTGTCGAGCGAGCCCTCGGGGTCGACCAGGACATCGGCGACGTTCTGGACGTCACGAACCTCCCATTCCCCGCGCCGCACCTCGAGCAGTGGATTGTACGCAGTGGACTTTGGATTGGTTGGGTCGAACAAGAGAACTCGACCATGCCGCGAGCGAAAACCGGCCGTCAGTTGCCAATTCTCACCTTTAATGTCGTGCACGATGGCCGAGCCCGGCCAGGCCAGCAACGAAGGAACGACCAAGCCAACACCCTTACCGGACCGAGTGGGGGCAAAGCACAAGACGTGCTCCGGCCCGTCATGGCGCAGGTAGTCGTGGTCGAGCTTGCCAAGCACCACACCATCCGGACCGAGAAGTCCGGCCGCTCGAACCTCTTCCGCATCAGCCCAGCGCGCCGAGCCATAAGTCTCAACGTCCTTGGCCTCGCGCGCCCGCCACACCGACATGCCGATCGCCACCGCGATCGAAACGACGGTCCCTGATGCTGCGATGAAGGCCCCCTCGACAAAGACCTGCGGCGCATAGGCATCGTAGACGAACCACCACCAGAAGAAGATCGGCGGATAATAGATCTTGAAACCCCACAGTTCGAACCAGGGCCGCCCAAGCTGGGGCTGGTAGCCAAGTCGCCAGGCCGTCCACTCGGTTGCTCCCCAGATGGCCAGCAAGACGATCAGGCCGACAACGATCACCTGCCCCCAGAGTATTTTGGTTCCGGACATTCCGAGCGTCCTTCCGCAACTGAATTGGTGAGATAGCTAGAGGCCGAGGTCGCGCTTGCGACCAAAGCCCCATTCAATACCACCGCCGTCCTTCACGAACCCGGTGACGTGTTGGCCGAGCCTCTTTTCTAGTTCGCGCGACCAGGGCACGAGCTGGAAGCCGAGACCATTATCGATCATGGCGAAGCGTCCCGAGGTGAGCGTCAGCCGCTGGCGATACGTGCCCGCCACATGCTCCCCGGAGGCGGCGTTCATATGAGGCAGGCCGATGTCGGCCGAGACTTTTGCGGCAACCTCGTCCAGTTCGCGTCGACGCAACGTCTTCAGGAGGTCTCGCTGCACGGTGATGCGTTGGCCCTGCCGCCGCGCCAAGCCCTCCTGGATCAGATGCTCGGTCCGGGCCTCCATGGCGTCGCGGGTCTCGCGGCCAAATCCACCCATGGCAAGCGGCATGGGGTCGCGTTCGACCAGCCTGTGGTCGAGCCAAGTTGCCCCTCTTGCCTTGACCTGACCACCAAGATCGAGATCGGAACGGGCCGCGAGCACCACGGTGGGGCGCGGATCGCCGGGTGGACCGAAACTCCGGACTTCGACGATGCCGCCCATTGGCGGTGCATATTCGAACGCCTCGAGCCCTCGGAAGCGCACGTGGTGAGCGCGTCCGTCTGTTCCGTCAATCAGGGCATAGGCCTCCCCGGTCAGTTCGTCATGCAATCCGCGGTCGACCAGCCGTCCGATAATCTGGGCCGTCGGCCGTCCACTCTCAATGACGAAGTCGGCAACGCCGCGCGCTTCCCCACGCTCGGTGAAGGCGCGGTGCATGGTCTTGATGATGTCGCCGCGCATGCCGAGATCGCGCAAGCTGCGCTCGGCCTCGAGCCCGACTATCCATTCGCCTGGTGCAGCGGAGGTAGCAAGGCCCATCCTCTCTAGCTGTTGAAGACGACCGATCATCAGGCGCCGGATCTCGGAATCGGACTTGCTCGAGTTCTCGGGGCGAAGATCGATAGTGCCGGTCTCATCGGCTGCCAACCGGATCTCCCGATCTAGCCGCGTCCATCGTTCCGCCGTGACTTCTCTCTCCAGCGAATTGCGGATCTCGTGCTCCGGTTTTGGACCCAGTTCTATGGCGACCAGTTCCTCGGCGCGTGACCGCAGGCCCAGGCTGATGTAGTCGCGGGAGATCACGAGATCTGCCCCTTCCTCGTCTACTCCCCGAACGAGAAGATGGACGTGGGGATTGTCGGTATTCCAATGATCGACAGCAACCCAATCGAGCCGCGTGCCGAGATCAATCTCCATTTGCTTGGTGAGGTCGCAGGTGAAAGTCCTGAGGTCGGTCATCTCGCCGGCATCCTCAGGCGAGACGATGAACCTAAAATGATGCCGGTCGTCCTTGCATCGTTCAGCGAAAGCCGCGCTATCGGCACCGTCACTGCCGGCATCGAACATCACGGCACGCTCACCGCTTCGGGTCACGCCATCGCGCTTGAGATATGAAAGATGGGCCGTCAGAGGCGCCGAGCGGAATGCTCGTCCTTTGTGCCGGACAACACGTGCCTTCACCACGACGCGCCGCGTCGGGCTGAACAACCGACTGCGGCTGAACGCAAGCCTGCCGCGGCCAAACGTCGAGCGGCCATAAGCCGTGGAACTCCTGCCAGCCGCAGACTGACCAGAGGTGTGCCCGGCCTTCTTTGCCGCCCGCAGCACCTGGTTAATGAAGCTCTTCTGCTTCGGCGAGCGGGTATTGCGGATGCGCCCAGGCCGAATACGCAGGTCGCTATCGCCCACGCTCACGGGGCCTCCAAACGATTAAAAGCACGCACAGTGCCGAAAACGCCTTTGATTGCATTCGTAAAAACGCTAGGCGCGGCACGCGACCCGACAGACCGGCACGCTAGAACCCAAGCCATGCCAATGGCTTGCGGTTCGACCGGCGAGCCCCTTTTATCTCGCCTTCCTAATCGGGCGGGCAAAGTCAACTCATTCCCACGCTTTTCTTCGACTCTTCGAACTCCAACCATGACCGACTCCCTGCACCAACAACGCGCAACTTCATCACAGCCGCGTACGCCACGTGCCTTCACCAGGCGGGGTCCATGCGTTCCTTCGCGTTCAGCACTTGGGCCGTCGCATGCTCTTCATCAGGTTCGTAAACAGGGCTGTCCAAGCAGTCCGGCGCTCTCGTCCTGAAGGGCGGCAGCAGGCAAGAGATAGCGGACATTCCCCGTTTCGCGGCCCCGCCAGGGGACGCTCACCGCGACGCGCCGCTCTCTAATTTCGCTCCTCCTCAACGTGCTGGGCGAAAACCCAGTGCTAATCCGTCGTTATCTGCACCGCGGCTACTGTGCAGGTCTCAACCGCAGCCGCTGCGTGACCTGGCGCCGAATCCGACGTGCAAGTCGGTCTCGCTGATCCACATTCGGTGCAGAATGCTTGCGAGCTTCCGCGCGACCGCGGTGATTGCGCACAACATGCTCGATCGTTTGGCGATCCGCAGGCCCCACGCTCGCAATGCCGACCATTTCCTGACCCGCAGCAAGCAGGCTTGCGGCCGCCTCGCAAAGCACTTCGCGCACGGCGACGTCGACCTGTTTGCTGATGCGCCCTTCGTAATCGATCGATGTGCCGGACTGGTGCCGCCTCGGCGCCAAGCCGAAATGCGCGCCGACCGTTCGTGATCTGGCAAAGCGCCGGGGATCGTCGACGCCGACCTTGAACGACAGGGCCGCAACGGGACCGACGCTTGGAACCGTCATCAGGCGTCCGCAGATAGCGTCATGCTGGACCACCTGCAGCAGCGCACGATGGAGCCGATCGTATCCCTCTAGGATGGCTCGGCGCGCATCCAGCATGGCCTCGATGGTCATAATTAAGATCGGATCGCTGCGCTCGAGCAGCGCGCGGACGCGGGCCTCGTAGGCACCGCGGGCGACGGCTCCGACGAGCAAACCACAGGCCCGCAGTGCTCCACGAATGTGGTTTTCGATGTCGATCAGTTTGCGCTTGACCAGCTTCCGGCTGGCCAGCAGCGTGCGCATCTTCTGCATGTCGATGTTCTTGACATGAACGGTGCGATACCAGCCCAACCGCATCATCTGCACGAGGCCGCGCGCGTCATTCCGGTCGGTCTTGTTCCGCATTGTCGACAGCGAAACGCGCATGTGACGCGCTTCGACGACAATGATCGGAAGCCCCGCGGGCTGTAGTTCGCGACACAGCCAGATGCCAAGCGATGACGCCTCGACTCCCACTCTCCCCAGGCGATCCGCGTAGCCCTCTACTGCGGAGCGGATCGCCGCTGGCTCGGTTATAACCGTGACCTCGCGAACGGTGTGACCCTCGCCATCGACGAAGCAAAGACTGGTTTCCTCAAGAGCGACGTCCAATCCAACGTAGAATTTCATCGGAGCTCTCCTGTGTGGCAACGACCGCCTAAGTCGTTGCACCGGGCTCCGGATTCGACCACACGGGCGGCTATCCCCTTGCACCGGTTTCTCGAAGCCCGATTTGAAGAGCCGTCCTGCCGTCGTGGTTCCCCGGCCGCTGATTCCCGCGGCCCAACTTCCAAGCCAACTCGGTGCTCGTGGCGATTTGCGACAAAATGCAGCTCGGGTCATTGCGGTAGATCCTTCCATCCCGCCTGCCCGAATACGTCGGCTGGCGGCCGATACATAGCGAAATAGCCGCCGCGACTCGGCAGCCAACTTGAGAAGCCCCCCGCTGTTTGCCCGCGTTTGCGAAGCGATCGCTCCCCGAACGGTCGAGGCACCCGCAGGGTGGCTTGGTGAGGGGCGCAGCGACGAGTAGAGCGCGGGCCGCATCGCCCGTGTGCCATCAGCACGTTATTGTCCCACTCCCCCGCGCACTCTTGCCCGCGTGACCAAGGGTTCTTCAGTAGCAAACTCGAAAGTCTTAGCGTCATGATCGTGTTGCAGCGTCTCGAATGCAAACCGAATGTCCGTCACAGGGCGCCAGCGAACCTGGAAACTAACGGCTGATAGCACGAGCTGCCCGATGTGCAGCCGCCGAAGGCTTACGTCGTGTTTGCCAACTGCTCTCCCTCTTCCGCCATTTGCTCGGTGAAGCAGGCCAAGGCCTGCGAACCCGCACACTTGGTCATTGCGATAATTCTGAATGCGATCGAGGTATGAACACGCCAATATGGTGGGGGACCATGGGCGAAACATCGGACGTCGAGATTGCGGTCGTGACACCGCTCGACGGCATGAGCGCCAGCAACCGATCGCGCGTTTTCATGAGATCGGATCGCGTGATGAAAAGCGTCGCGGCTGCTGATGACTGTCCGCTGGACGCCCACCTCGGCGGCAGTTCAATGGCAAGCAGATTTGCAAGCTTTGCGACGTATGCTCGCGTCTCGTCTGGCAGAGAGCCGCCTGCGAGATGCTCTTCATAGCGAGATGGTCCCGCGTTGTACGCGGCAAACACGCCAGGCGAGCCATACCGATCGAGCAGTTGGCGCAGATAGGCCGTGCCAGCCAGAATGTTGTCGTGCGGGTCGTAGGGGTCGTTCCCCAGATTGTAGCGCTCGCGAAGTTCCGCCCAAGTCGCCGGCATGATTTGCATCAGGCCCATTGCGCCTTTTGACGATCTGGCGTGAACGTCACCAGCACTCTCGATGCTTTGGACTGATCGGATCCAGTTCGGGGCAATCGCAAAGCGTTGCGAGGCTTCATTGATGAAGCCGGCAAACGAACGAGGGGCCTGACTGATCGTCGGCTGGGCGGCTGATCCGCTCTGGGCCAAACCAGGACTGTCGAACGCGGTCAGCAGAAGCATCAGGGGCAAGGCAGCACAAACGCGCGTGCCCAACCGACCCAAGCACCCGGTCGGGCTCGCGCCAGCCTTGCAGACACCGATCGAGATGGAGGTATGATCCCGCAATCGATCGAATAACAGAATGGCGAGGAGAACACGTCGAATGCGCACGATTACTCCTCCCACGTCCACACCGGCATCGCACGGCCGATCACGCTAGATGCCGGAAGACATCCAAAATACCGGCCATCAAGAGAGTCGTCCGACTGCCAGTTCATCAGAAACAGCTCGCCGTCTCCGACGACGCGGCAGCCCTGCCATTTCGGCAGCGGCCTGCCTCGTCTGTCGTGATCCTTCGCCTCGCCCACCGCGACGTCGTCGACCGAAATCGTGAGACCGGTTCTGCAGACACTCTGCCCCGGAAGGGCAAGCACGCGCTTCAGCATGGGGACGCCAATGGGCAAATAGCCGTTAAAGTCGAGGAAGGTCGCGAGCGGCTCCGGCAGCTGCACGGCGACCAATTCAGTGACTTGGAGTTGGTCCGCCGGTAAAAGGCGGTAGAGACCAATCGGCACGCTCGCGGATGCGTTCCAGATGTAAAGCGGAAGCGGCCCCAGGACGATCGTCCCGATGAGCGCAGCAGCCACGCCAATCGTCACGGCCAGCATCATCAGGCGGCCCGTCATCGGATCACCTTTTGGCGACGAAGCCAGGCCTGATGGCGCGCTTCCGTATATTGACGCGGGTTTTCGTTGACGGACAGGCGGTTATGGACGTGATGCCAATGATCAGGCGCGACATCAGCTGGATCGATGCCGAGTGCCTCAACGGCGTCGGTTATTTGTAGTACTCGCTCGACCTTCGGCCAGCCGGACAGACGCAGCAAAATCTCCCCGCCGGGTGTCACATAGGGGACGGTCGAGCAGCGCTGTCCCGGAGCGACCGCGCGCAAGATGTCGATGCGCGAAATGATTGTCCCAAAGTCGTTGGAGGTCCATCGGACGAAGCCAAAGATGCTGCCGGGCGCAAATGAGAGGACGCGCCGATGGCGATCAAGCTTCCGTTCCTTGACGATACGACCGAACCGAATCCGGTTTTCGATGCGCTTCTCGAGCCACAGCACTTCCACTTCGGTGAGATCGTTCATGCCGCCGGTCCCCAAGACTGAAAAAGGGCGACGTAAGCTTTGGCGACGGCGAAACACCTGTGCGGCTTCTTCGCACAAGCAGGATTGGCGGCGCGCCGTTGCCAGTTGGCTGCGATGCGGCTTGGGGTTTGTTCCGTTAGAGGGAATCCGAAAGATTTCTGGTTAGTAAAGTTACAGCGGCTGGAAAGCTCGGAGAAACAAGCTCTTAAGGTCGATTCCAATCCCCGATAGCACGAGGATTGGGTCCCCGATAGCACGGGGGTTGCGGTCCCCGATAGCACGAGCTGATTCACAGGTTGTCCTCCGAATTTGTAATGAGACCGCGCTGGCGAAGGCGAGCCGTTAGGGGCATCAATAGGCGTGGTGCGAAGTTCAGTCGCTCGGTGCCATCAGGACCGCGCGTGAGCACGAGCTGGTAGCCGGGCAATGCCTGACGCTGAACGATCTGACGTACGTCGTAAGCAAAGTGCTTGAGCGGCGAGAGGATGCCGGACTTGGCATGGAGATGCACAAGGTCAAAACTCCGGCCGCCATCCTGGCGTCCACCATGCTTTTGCACGAGCCGGTAGAGCCATCGCACAAGTCCGCCCGTCAGATGGAAATAAGCGCGATCAATCGTCAGTACGAGCGCGTCATCGATTACGCCCGCGTAGAACCAGTCCGGCAGGATTAGCTCGAGCCCAAATGCGCGACCATTTGCATCGGCCGTTTCCTTCCACTCGTTGATCCAGGAGAAGCGATGCCCTCGTCGTTTCGCTGGCTGGCGGATCGACGTCAGCACCATCCTTGACTGAAGTCTGTCGAGGCCCGCCTTGAGCCGGTCATAGTCGCGTGCGCTGCTGCCGCGGCCGACGAACGTCAAGATCTCGTAAGGCGTTGCCATCAGACGGGACGTCTTGAGACCTGCGTCACGAGCTTCGACGATCTGAGAAGCAGCGCAGATCAGAACGTCTGCATCCCAGATGGTTGCCATGCCGTGTTCCGGCACGGCCTCGACACGAATTGCGATCGCCCGGGCACGGAAATCGATCGGCACAGTTCGCTTTGTTTTTGCAAGCGAGAAGAACGGATATGCCATCAGATCCTGCGCATCGCGCGGCGCGAGATCGCCGGGCAACGCCCGAAAGAGCTCAAGCTGGTCGCGCTCGAAATGGCGATTGCGCCGCATGATTATTGCTCTCGCGCGGCAATCAGCGACGTTCCTGGCCCGCATACGGGCGCAGCGCCGGGTGCTTCTTGGCAGGCAGAACGGTCCCCTTGCCGGGGTCCGACGTTGACGTCTTAGCACCGAGGTCGGCCCACGCTTTCAGATCATCTAATGCGTAGACGACACGTCCGCCAATCTTCCGATACGTTGGACCGGTGCCGTATGTGCGGTGTTTCTCAAGCGTGCGTCCCGAGAGGCCAAGATATCGCGCGGCTTCCGGTGTACGCAGGAATCGCGAGGGTAGACCGGCCATCAGATCGGGCATTTGGGATCTCCAGAATGACGGTGCACCGCGTATAGCGGCGCCTGCGTGTGTGCGGTCATCATGGAGGAGCAAGTTCTCGGAGGGGGATGCCGAATATTGGGGGTACGATTTGCGGCACCCCTAGGGGACTGCGCTACTCGTCCTCGCGACTGGCCGCAGGAGTTTGCGGTAACAACCGTGTATCCACGCGAGGCCGCCTTGCACCAAGGCGGACGTTCTATTAGGCACTTCATGCGTCTGCCAGGCGCGATCGTGAGTGCGCTTTTTGCCGAAGAGCGCTGCGGTAATAACGCGGTACAGCCGCCAGCGCTGTGCGCATCAAGGGCGCGCCTCGCGGCGCTCAGACGGTTGCGCCGGCGGTTGATTAATGTGTGGAAATGCAGGGCTAGGCGCGCGTCCATTCGTCGCGCGCCACGGCCGTCGGACTTGATGCGCACGTGCATCGAAATCGTTATCAAACAGCAATTTGAGTGCGTATGAGGCGCCGAGCACCGGCATCTTTGGACCAGGCACGGGAATCTACGGCCCTGCTGCGCAGCACGGCATACAAGCCGTCGACGGCCATGGCGGACCTGGCTGGTTGAGAGAATCCAGCAGCGGACGTCGAACTGCCATCGACCGTCGAGGCGACCGTGATACGAATGAACGCTGCTAGAACCTCGGGCGCCCCGAAAATCGTCTGCTCGTCGAAGGACCTCTACGGGTCACCGACGAAAGCAGATGCCCCACCTCTTTCCTTAATTCCTCAGCCACTTTGCCATCTTACTACTGGCGATCATCACCTCATATTCGCGTCAATAGTCCGCATTGCAGCGAGGACATTCCCGAGCGAGGCCCATGATTCCAACGTCTTGTAGGCTCTCGTAGGATTCCGGGACCGCCAGTCGAATTCAGGCGTTGCTCCTGCCCCATTGCACACAGCCAACAAAGGATTGCGCCGGTGAACGACGCGGTTGTAGGAAGCCCCTAGTTTCACACGCGTGGAGCACCGGAATGACTACTGGTTAGCAATGGAGAATGGCTCTGTCTGCAAGTCGGCAGCCGACGCCTTTCTTCTATTTCGAGCCGGTGCACGCAAGTGTCGCCCCTGCTCCGTCCTCCATTTGGCGCGCGAGATGACTCTGATATGCGCGCCGCGCACGATCTGGCTCTCGCTCTGTGTCCATATGCAAGACCGGTCGAGCAACTTCGCGCCAGTCCGCCCCTCACCCTCCGCTTGCAGAAGCCGAATATACGTGATGACATGCTGTTCGTCATAGGCCGCAAGCGCCGGCCATTCGGCGCACTGTCCGCCATTTCTGGATCGAGGGATGGCTACAGCATTACACCCGGTTTGAAATGCGAAGAATCTACGCGATGGTCTGGTCGCAACCTAGACCCGCGTTGTCCGGTAGAATTGCGGATTTCTTTTGAATCCGTTCGGTAAGGTACGCCACCAAGATCGGCCGCGCATGGCATCACCACCATTAGTACATTTGGATGCGATTGGATCCTAGAACGATCGTTCCGGCTCAGTTCCCCTATCGCCATGGATATCAAAGAGATTATGGCCCTCAGCCTGCGTCGGAAACGCCACGATCTACAAATGACGGAGGAGGAACTGGCCGAGCGCGCGGGTTTAAGCGCCCGTTACGTCGGCGTAATCGAACGCGGCGATGTATCAGCAAGCGTCATGGTGCTCGGGCAAATTGCTGAAGCATTGGGAGTCGAACCCGGGGACCTGCTCAAAAAGGCACGCCGCTTAGCAAATCGTAAGCCGCCTGAAGCCTGCCGCGAAGGGCCCCGCCCGGCGTACCGGACGGGGCTTGGTCAGGCGCTCTCACTCACTCTTGCGAGGCCGGGACCAGAGCAGCGTGTAGCCTTCGCCGCTTTCGTCATCGAACAGGTTCGCGTAGATCGGCGCGTTGAAGGAGGGATCGTCGAGCTTGAGCGAAAGGTAGTCGCGGCCTTCCTCGGAGCGCTTCGACCAGGCTGCCCCGATCTCGGCTCGGCCCACATAGACGCGGTGGCTCGGCGCATTGTCGTTTGAGCGGTTGGCGTCGGTGACGATGCGGACGCCCTTGGCCTGCAAGCTCAGGGTGATAATCTCGCCCTGGAAATCGTTGCCGACCTTCTTGAAAGAACCGATGTTAGCCATGTCACTTCTCCTGTTGGGTTTCGAGCCCGCGACCACCGCGGCCTCGATGGCGACCTGAAGGCCGGGGACGATCGGCGACGCACCTCGCTTTGAGGGCCGTAGCGCAGCGGAGGACGCCTTGGTTGAGACTTTCTTGTCTCGCGAGGAATGGGCGCAAGCCCAGGGGAAGAAAGTCTCAATCCACGGCGTTGCGGCTCAGACGATCGAGGCGAAGCCGGTCTCGGCCAGACCGAGCCATCAACGAGGCCACGTGAGTCCGCGTGCTGAACCGCAATGCAGAGATGACGTTGCGTATCCCGGTTCTCCTGAACAAGAGGTCGCAATGATTGGGCGTAGAAAGAGAAGAAATCGGCTGCAAAGGGCGGTGTCGTCTCTAAACAACTAATCAAGGAGCCGTCGGCCGCCCCAATGGGTGCCCGATGATGCGGATGGCCTTGTTGAATACGAACGGGAAGTGCGGCAACTATCTCTCGCACAAGCTCGGCGATCGCCCTGTCGACGGGCCGATCTATGCGAGCCCTACCGGTGACGAAGGGCATAACCGGCTATCGTTTGTGCCAGCCCGTTGCAGGAGCTGGTTGCGACGGCTTGGCAGCCTGCCCATTTGGCTCGAGCGGGCAGGTTTCCGCCAATACATTCAAGCGCACCCACGCCGTGCAGCATGCGCAAACTGCACCCATGCAGGCAAAGACCTGACGCCAGGCTGGCGATGCCATGCCGATATGAGACAATGCCAGCGCTACCTGATAGCCGGCGACCCCAGCTGGGATAGAGAATGCCGCCGCGACGAGGATGCGCGATATGACGGATCGGCTGGCGGCAAGGGTAAACTGGCCAACCACAAGCATGAGCGCTCCGCTTCCGATCCCCACAAGAAGCGCGCCAAGGAGGCCGGCACCGCCGTGGAATGCGATCATCCCAACATTCAACGCGACGAAAAACGGCAAAGCATGGACCGCCAGAGCGAAAATCGCCCAGCAGAGCATGCCGATGCCAAGCGTATCGAGAACAAGCCCAAGCGCGAGCATGGTGGTGGCTCCATCCATAGGTTCATGGGTTGCGCCTTCCACCACCACCACGGCGCACACGAGATGTTGGACGCAAACGAGGCGGAGTTGCGGCAGGCACAACTCCGTCTCATGCTTCAGGCGTCATTAGGACGGCGCTCGCGAGGCACCGAACTTCCAGACGGGAATGCCGAGGCGCTTTGCCTTGTCGGCGAGATTGTCCTGGATACCCGTGCCCGGAAAGTGCATCACCCCGATCGGGAGGAGCTCCAGCATGGCATCGTTACGCTTGAACGGTGCCGCCTTGGCGTGCTTGGTCCAGTCGGGCTTGAAGGCGATCTGAGGCACCTTGCGATTGGTCGCCCATTTCGAAGCGATCAGTTCGGCGCCTTTCGGCGAGCCGCCATGAACCAGGACCATGTCGGGATGCTTGGCGCAGACCTTGTCGAGGCGATCCCAGATCAGATGGTGATCATTGAAGTCAAGCCCGCCGGTGAGTGCGATTTTTGGTCCGGGTGGTAACAGGACCTCGGTTTCTGCGCGACGCTTGGCTGCAATGAAGTCGCGGGAGTCGATCATGGCTGCGGTGAGGGTGCGATGGTTCACCAGGGATCCCGATCTGGGTCGCCAGGATGAGCCCGTATGTATCTCGAAACGCTCGATCGCCTGATCGCGGAAGAGCTCAAGGCAATGGCGCCGTTCGATCAGGGTGATGCCTTCCGCCACGAGGCGCTCGAGTTCGACCGATCGGACCTCCGAGCCGTTCTGCTCGCGCGAGCTCTTCTGCTGCGCCTGTTCGTTGTCATCGAGTTGGCGCCCAATGCGGTCTACTGCACGATGGAACAGATTGACGGTCGACCAGAGGAGATCGCCAAGGTCCGGCTCGAGTCGCGTGTCGCTCAAGGTCGCAACGAGGGCATCGAAGATGTCGGCCACGGCGCCGGTGATGAGCTTGCCCTCGGGAAGCGGCCGCGGATCGGGCTCATCGTCGAAGGGGCGATAGCCGAAAAGCTGGAGTTCAGTGAGAAAGTGATTGATCGGAGATGCAGTGGATTGCGGTTCGCTGTCGTGATGGTCGGTCATGTCTGGGATCCTTTGCCGGAACGGCCGCGCCCATCGCGGCCTTCGTGGCGATCACTCAGACGGCAGGCGGAACGGGCCAGAACCCGAAAGGGCCGGAGCGACAGCGGAGGATGGCGAAGGCCGGCTATTTTGCTTCGCGATGCAAAGCGCGCAGCTCCACATGTATATTGTGTCTCTCATCGCCGGCGCGGCGGAAAATAGCCGGGCGCAGCCATTGCCGGCCCGGTTCGCTTGCCGTCCAATCGCCCTCTAGAAGGGCCGTGGTCGCGTCCTCTTTTCCGGACTGGATTCGCAGCAGCCGGCCTAGTGGGACTGATCGAAGTACCAGGGCTATCGTGCGGGCACGTTCGAGCAGTGCAGGAAGCGGACGACGTCCTCTGGGACGAGTTGAAGATGTAAGACCGCCTGCAGGGCCTCAAGGCCGAAAACGTGAAGATCTTCGTTGAAATCGCCCAGCCGCGGCGACAACGCAATCGCTTCAACGCCGGCGGCTTCCGCTCGCTGGGTGAGCGTAGCCTGCACGGCATCTCCGGCGGCATCGGCGTCACGTGCGATATAGAGCCGACGCAGACCAGACGGTAGCATCATGGCTGAGAGGTGATTGGCCGAGAGCGCCGCTGCCATAGGCATAGTCGGCAGCACACAGCGCAATGAAAGCATGGTCTCGATCCCCTCACCGGCGGCGAGCACGTCGTCCACCGCGCCGAAGCGAACGGCGTTGCCAAGGAGGTCGCCCATGGCCCGTCGTGGCGTGTCGATGGGAGCCTTGCCGAGACGAATGCGATCAAAGCCGTCTGGATCGAGCCAGGTTCGGTGCGCCCCGGTGATCCGCCCCTCAAGGTTCGTGACGCGGGCGATCATCGCCGGCCAGGTTTCGGTCGGCGAATGCTCATCCGGCCGACAGTAGCAACGAGGGTGGAAGCGCAGGCTGCCACCATGGTGGGCAACAGCAATTCCGCGACGCTGCAAATATTTTTCGACTACCGTCCCCTCGATCGGGCTGGATATCGCAAAGAGCCGGCGGGCGGCTTCCTGCGACCCAGCCGGCGCCATCGAACGACCGAGGTTCGAGACCGGCTGCGGATCAGGACGAGGAAGCTTCAGAAACCGCCTCGCTTCCTCGGCGACCTCGCTGAAGTCTCGCAACCCCCGGCATTCGCGGATGATGTCGAGAAGGTCACCATGCTCGCCGGTCGCAGCGTCGGTCCACTTGCCGGCGGGGCCCTTAGGTGATTCCTGGAGCCGCACGAACATCGAGCGGCCGGGCGTGTTGTGGACGTCGCCGACCACCCAGTACCGCCCCGCCCGCTTGCCATTGGATAGATAGTATCGGCACACTGCCTCGGCCTCGCGCGCGAGGCGGCGTGCCAGTTCGGAAGGCGCGGGGGACATCACGCGGCCTCCCGCTCACTGACGCGCGCGACCGGGTAGGTGTCGAGCACCTTTGTCAGGATCCCGACGCCGCTTGCGTCCGTGGGCACGAACATCCGCAGCTTCCAGGATATGATTTCACCAAAGAGGCCGTAAGCGCGGAGGCGATCGCGCATCGTGTCGTCGAATCCCCACAGCTCGATGCGATTCGCGCCCATGACACGGACGCGGCGAAGCTGGAGCCCCTCTGCGAGGTCGAGGACGGTACGTCCCTCCATCACCGCAGCAAAGGCAGCATCCGGCGTTACCGTGGGCGCGTCCTCCGAGACGACGTTTGCGACCCACGCGGCTGAAACCTTGCGGCCGATGATGCGTTCGCCCGCATCGGTCTGGAGCCGATAGACGCGGGTCGATTCGTTCGGCAATCGTTTCCAGATGGGTAACAGCAAGCCGGCCACGACGTGGATCGTACTTTCCGTGAACTCAGGTACCTCGGCAAGCTCCGCCAGCCAGGCCGCGGCAAAACGTTCGCGATCCGCTTCAACCCAATGGCTCTCCGCCATCATGTTCAAGGGGACCTGGTGCTGCTCCATAGGCCGGATCAGGCGGACGCGGCGCTCGATCTCGCCATCCTCGAGCATGATGCTCGGGGCCGGAACCTGCACGGCGGCCCGGCCCGAGCGCTCGTTGATCAGCAGGACAGCATGATTGGAAAGGCGGGCAAGGGCGTTGTCCAAACCAACAGGATGGTTACGCTGGCGCTGGACGATGGTGAGCAGCCGCGTCTCGGCGCCTGTGCGCGGATGGACATAGATCATCCTCCGGCCGCTGACGACAAAGCTTTCGGCACGGAGCGTTTCCAGCCCGAGGTCATAGGTGCCGGACGCAACAGCGCCCTCGATCCGGGCGGTCAAGAGCTGCTCGAAGGCAGTGAACAGGATATTCTGCAGGACGATGGTGAGCGCTAACAACCTGTTCAGAAAGGTCGTGATCGGCGGCAGGTCATCCCTGAGCCCATTGGCATCCGTCAGCTTCAGGCCGGTCGCAGCCTCGAACTTCTCAAGCGAACATCCGTCGACCTTGCCTCGCGCTAGCAACGTGTAGAGTTGACGCAATGCGTCACGCCCGTACTGGCTTTCGAGATTGTCCTCGGGCCGGAACAGCCCTTGCCCTCCGGTCTGGCGCTGGCCGCGCGTGATGGCTCCCAATGTGTCGAGCCGGCGGGCGATGGTGCTGAGGAAACGCTTTTCGGCCTTCACGTCGGTCGCGATGGGACGAAACAGCGGCGGTTGCGCCTGATTGGTCCGGTTTGTCCGGCCGAGCCCCTGTATCGCAGCATCCGCCTTCCAGCCGGGCTCGAGCAGATAGTGGACCCGCAAGCGGCGATTTCGCGCCGACAACTCGGCATGGTAACTCCTCCCGGTGCCTCCCGCGTCGGAGAACACGAGGATGCGCTTGACGTCGTCCATGAAGGCCGAGGTTTCAGCGAGATTGGCCGAACCGGCGCGGTTTTCGACCACCAACCGGTCGCCCTTACGAATGATACGGCGCGAGCGGCCGGTCACTTCGGCGACCATGTCGGTGCCGAAGCGCTGCACGATCTGATCCAGCGCGCCAGGTACCGGAGGCAGCGAGGCGAGTTTCTCGATGAGGCGGCCGCGTCGTGCGACGGCTTCCCGGCTCTCGACCGGCTGGCCATCGCGATAGACAGGCCGAGAGCAGAGGTTACCTTCCGAGTCTGTAAAGGGCTCGTAGAGCTGGACCGGGAAGGAATGGGCGAGATAGTCGAGCACATATTCGCGCGGGGTGATGTCGACCTGGACGTCGCCCCAATCCTCGGTCGGGATCTCGGCGAGCCGGCGCTCCATCAGCGCTTCGCCAGTTGAAACAATCTGGATGACGGCGGCATGGCCGGCGTCGAGATCGCGGTCGATCGATCGGATGAGCGACGGCGTCTTCATCGAGGTCAGCAGATGACCGAAGAAGCGCTGTTTGGCGCTCTCGAAGGCGGACCGGGCCGCGGACTTCGCCTGCCCGTTCAGCGTTCCGGTTTCGCCGGTGATGTTGGCGGCCCGCATCGCCGCGTCGAGGTTGTTATGGATGATGCTGAACGCATCTGCATAGGCGTCGTAGATGCGAACCTGCTCCGGCGTAATCTGGTGTTCAACGAGCTCGTACTCGACGCCCTCATAGGACAATGAGCGGGCGGCGTAGAGTCCGAGCGCCTTGAGGTCGCGCGCCAGCACCTCCATCGCCGCGACCCCACCCTGCTCGATTGCCTCGACGAATTCGGCACGTGTGGCGAATGGAAAGTCGGCACCGCCCCAAAGGCCGAGGCGTTGGGCATAAGCGAGGTTGTGGACGGTGGTGGCGCCCGTCGCCGACACATAGACCACGCGAGCATTGGGCAAAGCGTGCTGGAGCCTCAGGCCTGCGCGCCCCTGCTGAGAGGCCGCCTGGTCGCCGCGCTCGCCCTCGCCCCCGACCGCATTCTGCATGGCATGGCTCTCGTCGAATACGATCACTCCGTCGAAGTCGGAGCCCAACCATTCAACGATCTGCCTGACACGCGAAAGCTTCTCGCCACGCTCGTCGGTGCGTAGCGTGGCATAGGTGGCAAAAAGGATGCCTTCCGAAAGCCGAATCGGCGTGCCCTGGCGAAACCGAGACAGGGGCGTGACGAGCAGTCGCTCCATGCCGAGTGCGGACCAGTCGCGCTGGGCATCTTCGATCAGCTTGTCGGATTTGCTAATCCAGACGGCCCGGCGGCGGCCCTTGAGCCAATTGTCGAGCAGGATCCCAGCGACCTGCCGTCCCTTGCCCGCACCGGTGCCATCGCCCAAGAACCAGCCGCGGCGAAAGCGGACGGCAGTCTCTGCGTCGTCGTGCGCGGCGGCCACAACATCAAAGGTCGCATCGACCGTCCAGGAGCCCGCGAGAAACTCGGAATGCGCCTCGCCGGCATAGATGATGCTCTCGATCTGTGCGTCTGACAGAACCCCATCTGGCACCAGGGTCGAATGCAGGTGCGGACGGTAAGACGGCTTCGGCGGCGCAACGGACGCCATCGCCGCCGACTGCACGAGCTTGGTCGGATGTGCACACGATCCGGGAATACGGATCGACTGCAATCCGAACTCCTCATAGAGCGCATCGGTGAGGCGGGCGCTTTCCGGCGGCGACCATTCGACGATCTTGTACGCAAGCTGCACACCTTCTGGCGCGCTCCCCGAAGTGGATGAGGGGCTGGGTGCAATGGCGCCGGCCGATCGGGAGATTGCAGGGCGCCTAATGACGTCGGCTACGACCGGCGCAGTGACGGGCAACCTCGGGGGCGCATGCTGGGTGACCCACTCGAGCAAGGCGGGGACATCGCCGGCCATGCCTTGCGAGGTGGGAAATGCCTTCGGATCGGCAGCGGGTAACTTGTCGATGACGAGCAGCCTCGTGTCCGTCTGAGTGCCGTGCTTGGCGTAGACGGCGCCGTCGATCGCGGCAGAAAACACGACCCGTCCGCGCTCCTGGAGGCGAACAAAGGCCTCTAGCCACGCCGGGTTATCCGGCGCAAGGCCCGCGCCAGCGATGGCGACGAGGCGTCCGCCATCGCGAAGACGCGCGAGCGCCGAAGCGATGTGCCGGAAGGCGGCGTCCGCCATTCGTCGATCGACATTCGCCACCGCGGAGAACGGCGGGTTCATCAGAACGACGCTCGGCACAACGCTCGCGTCGAGGTGATCATCGATCTGAGCAGCATCGAACCGCGTGACGTTAACATCCGCGAATAGATGCTCGAGCAATCCCGCCCGGCTCTCGGCCAACTCGTTCAACACCAAGTCGCCGCCGGCGAGCTCGGCAAAGATGGCGAGCAAACCGGTCCCGGCAGAGGGCTCCAGAACGCGATCGGCGGATGTAATGGCGGCTGCGGTGCATGCAACCAGCCCAAGCGGGATCGGCGTCGAGAATTGCTGAAGCGCCTGACTGTCCTCGGAACGCCGCGTGTGGGTCGGCAGACGGTTCGCGACTTTCGCCAGCATCGGCAGCATGGCGGCCGTCGAGCCAGCCCTGGCCCGTATGGCCGGTCCGAACTTACGAAGGAACAGAACGGTTGCCGCCTCGCAGACGTCATAGGCGGTCTTCCAGTTCCAGGCGCCGGCCGCGTCGGAGGCGCCGAACGCAGCCTCCATGGCGCTACGCAGAACAGCGGCATCGATGCCCCTACCGCGTTCGAACTCGGTCAGGAGCTGTCGCGCTGCCCTGACGGCGGCGGAGGTGAAAGTTGCAGCGGCGCGCAACGAAAGCGGCGCGGCGGCAGCGCCGCCGACGAGAGATTCGGTCATGGCAGGAATTCTTTCGGAGAGCAGGAAGGGGTCGAACCGCCAGGCGCTCTCCTCTGACCTGGACGGCTCAAACCCTTCCCGGCCCGCTCTCCCTCTCAGACCTCGGGCATAAAAATAGGGACCGGCGCCGCACGCCGGTCCCCCGCGCTACTGCGGGACGGCCGTGCCATCCCGCTCCTTAATTTCATTCAGCCGCGTCGAGCTGTGCGGATCATCGTCGCTGGCGTTTTCCTGATCCTCATCGTCGGCGAGGAATTCGGGCAGCCGGCCCGCTTCGCCCTCCTGCCCCACTGGCGCTGCATCGGGATCGACGAGACGCAGCGGCTCCGGCAACCAGCCTGAGCCATCCAGAAGGCGCTCGGCCTCCTTGGCCATGTCGGCCTTCTTAAGATGGTCGATCAGTTGAGCCGACGACTCGCCCTTAGCCTCCCGTACGGCCTCCAGAATGCGCGGCTTGGTGACCCGGCCGAGATAGTTGTCGACGGAGGGCTTCCACCCTGCCTGCACCATGTCTAGCCCGACCGCCCGCGCCAGCACATCAGCGCGGTCGAGACGCGTGCGGACGCCGTGTGCTGAGACGCGAGCCTGATTGTAGCGATTGGCCGGCTCATAGACGGCATTGACCGCAAAAGATGCACAGTGGGCGAACAGCGATGCTTGTGCACCACCATCGAGAGCCGTTAGCGCATCCCAAAGATCGTTCTCCCTCTTCGGCAACCGCGCCTTCCAGGCCTCGTGCCGCGCCTCGACAGCCTTGGCGGAGGCGCTTTCCCTCAGCCCCGGAGCTTGGGCAGGAAAGTTCGGCGTGCGAAGGCCGATCTCTAGACAGCTTCCGGATGACGCGAACCGGTAAAAGGCCGTCAGCACGAAGTTGTGCAGCACCGCCTGGAACGCGATCGCAGGATTTTCTGCCAGCGCGTCGCGCAATGCCAACGTGCGATGCGCCGTCAGCTCGGTGATCAACCGATCCGGCAGAGGCCTGGCCGCGTCGTCATCTTGTTCTTCGGCATAAGGCGCACTACCCGCGACTGCGATGACCGTGCGCTGGACTGAAGTGCTGGGCTCCTTCCCTTCGTTCGACGACGGATCGGCGGCCTGCGCGATATCAGGATCGGTTGCCGGCACTTCGTCCTCAGGCCGGACGTAACCACGATACACGCAGAGCCGTCCTTCGGAATCGATGCTGATGAAGACACCAGCCCGGGCGATCTCCGCCGGATCGTAAAGCATCGGCCGGTTCTCGAACGCCGCCAGCGCCGACTCGATTTCGCCGAGGCGCTGATCGACTTCTTCGGGCAATTCGTCGGCATCCTGGTATTCGGTTTCAAGCTTGGCTTGCTCGGTGTTCAGGGCATCGATGGTGGCCCGCTCCCCAGGCGAGAGATCGACAGATTTTCCTTCGATTTTCCGGAGGCCTTGTGTGTGACCGTAGGAGAACTCTACGGCGACTGAGATCCACTTCCAGCCCTCGGCAGCAATCGTCTCAGCTTCGGCTTTGAGTTTTTCGATCACGAGGCGGTCGAGCAACACGATATCCTGAAGCCAACCGCCGTCGTCGTGCTCGAACAGATCCCGCAGAACGCCGCCACCCGCCTGCTGATAGGCGTCGAGGCCCACGAATTGCGCCCGGCGATCGGACCCGCGCACTGTGTTCTCGGTGAGCATGCGGCGGATCTGGTATGGCTCGTCATAACCGGAACGGCTGAGGTTCTCCCAGACTTGCTCCTGGCGGGCGTGATCCGCAGTAACTGAGAACGCCATGAGCTGCTCGAGCGTCATGCCGTCTTCGGCATAGACGTCATGCAACTTCGGCGAGACCGACGCCAGGCGCAGGCGCTGCTTGACGATCGCAGGGTTCACGAAATGGCGCGCGGCAATGTCTTCCTCACTCATGCCGAGATCGCGGAGCGTCTGGAAGGCCCGAAACTGATCAAGCGGATGCAGGCCGACCCGCTCATCGTTCTCCGCCATCGAATCGTCCTCGGCAAGGCCCCCTTCGCGAACGACGCACGGCACCGCCTGCGTCCTCGACATCCGCTTTTGTTTCACCAGGAGCTCGAGAGCGCGATAGCGCCTGCCTCCCGCTGGTACCTCGAACATGCCGGTCTCGTTGCCATCAGGATCAACGACGGCCCGGACACTTAGACTTTGCAGAAGCGTACGCTGCGCGATGCTCTCGGCTAGCTGCTCGATCGAAACGCCGGCCTTGACGCGGCGAACGTTCGATTGGCTGAGCACGAGCTTGTTGAAGGGGATGTCCCTTGAAGGCGACAGCGTGATCTTTTGTACGGCTTTCGTCATTTTGGCTCTCCACGACGGGCGGCCGTGAGACTCTCTCTCGGCTTCCAACCCGTCGCGAATAGCGCCCCCTCCTCTCACTCTTGCGCGGCGACAGGAGGCCAAGCATCAAGCCGTCTCGTGATCGGCAACAGCCGAATCCAGCGACGCGTGCTCAATGGGCTCGGGAATGAAGCCGAGCAAATAGTCCGCGGCCTTGCTCGCCTGTGAGGCGGCACGCACGATAGCCCGATTGTCTTCGCGCAGGACTTCGAGCCAGGAGCCAATATAGTCGGCATGGCGCACGGTCGGGACGATCCCGAGCGACGCGCAGCTGAACGCGGAGCTCAACTCGGCGACCAGTTCTTCGAAGGCATATTTCTTGGTGCCATAGGATCCGCTAAGATCGCGGTTGAGGCGCGAGCGATGTCCGGTCGCGTGGCCGAGTTCATGCAGCGCGGTGCGGTGCCAATTGATCGGCTCGAAATAGGCCTGCGGCGGCGGGACCTGCACGAAGTCTTCGGCCGGCGCGTAGAATGCGCGATCGCCACCAATCCGAAATGTGATCCCGGTGGCCTTGATCAAAGTTTCCACGGTAGGCTCGATCAGACCTGGCGGCGGTGGCGGAGCCGCGGTCGCGATCTCGCCGGGGAGTCCGTCGCATTGGTCCGTGTTGAAAACGGTAAATCGCTTGAGAAATGGAATGGCCTGCGCTTCGTCGCCGGTCTCGGCGGCGCGCTGTTTCTCATCGCGCGGCACGAAACGGTCGGCGTAGACCACCGCGGTGCCACGCTCCCCCTTGCGCACATAGCCTCCAAGCGACAGCGCCCGCCGGAACGTGAGCCAGCTTTGACCGCTGTAACCATGCTCGATCGTGCTTCCCCAGAGCAGAAGGACGTTGATCCCGCTGTAGGACCGATCGGTCGAAGCATTTTTCGGGATGGCCAACGGCGCTTTCGCCGCGGCCGTACCCCACGGCTGAACCCAGGGGACGCGTCCGGCCTCAAGCTCGACAATGATCTTGTCGGTAATTTCGTTATAGAGGTTCGCCCGGTCTTGGCCGGCGCGCGCGCGAACAGTAGGATTTGACATCGCGGTTCTCCGCGACGGGCGCCGCGAGCCACTCTCGCAGCTTCTAACCCGTCACGAAAAACCCAGCCTGCACTCTTACTCTCAGACTCTTCGCAATCTGCCAGGCTGCAGGCCTGATCAGGCGTGCGCCAGGGGCGCATCGCCTTCGAGAGATGGCACCCGCAGGAGCGTGAGCATAGCGACGCCGAAGGCGGCACGCGGGACCGAGTGCATCGACGAGACCGGTTCAATAGCGGCACCAGGGAACGGGGCAGTGATAGCGATCGCCGCAGGCGAGCCCTTTCCCGAGAGCCCCCGGCGAGGAGCTCCAAAGCCTAGCGCGAGATGCTCCGTCAGCTCAACCACACGATGCAGGGCTGCATCGTTTATCCGAAGAAACGCAGGCATGAGCCGGAGCCCCTGCAACTCTCGCATCACTGATGGACTTTAGTCGTTCATTTCGGAAGTCCACCGCAGCTTCCTGCAGTTAAGCAACTGGTTGCTGTGTGCATGGCACGCAATGCGCTCCGTTCGGGCTTGTCTCGCATTCTGCAGGAGCCGCCAACAGCCGGCGCAGCCACTTCTGGTCTGCCTCCCGCCGGGCGTTGAAGCGATCGACGCATTTCCTGGAGCAAAGGGCCGTTCGCCACCAGTAATGGCGGATCAGCCCGAACCTTCCACCACACACCGCACAGCACCCTCGGTTTTCGGAGCTATGAGAGCTATTCTGCATTTTCGCCTCCTTTGGCGGACGCTCGTGCGGCAACATCGTGCCCGCACGTAAAGAGCGGCACCGTTTCTGCTAAATGTGGCTGCATTTTCGGGCACCGGGCGCACGAGCTCGGCTCTTTGTGCGCCCTCGTGGCGAAGCGATACGCTCGATCGCGTTGCGTCGCCCGATTAATCGGCGACTGTAGCCAGGTTTTGATCTCGAATGATGCAATGAGCAGCGCTGGAGAGACAAAATCCTGCGCAGACGCATACAATGCCTCCGTTTTTCGCCGGATACCTCCTCGGGGTAGCAGCATCCCACTGTACCCGCGAGTCCAGTTCCGGCGCGGTCGACTCAGGAGGGGCGACGTGTGATGGCCCTATTGACGTTCGCGATCCGCTCCCATCCCGACCATAGTCACGAAGGTGTGCGGCTGCTCTCCGGCACCGCCAATCTGCAGCCGTCGCGCACAGATCCCACGCCGTCCGCGAACGGGGCTGTCGATAGTATCGACAATGGGTTCGAACTGCTGCTTCTGGGCAAGCAACTGCCGGTCGCGCCGTTCGATCAAGTCGGCCGCCTCCGGGGAGAACAATTCGCGTGCGGTCCTGCCGACGATTTCGGCCCGCGACATGCCGATCATCTTCTCCGCAGCCTTGTTGACGAAGAGGTAACGCAAGGTGCGCGCGTCCTTGGCGATGATGCCTTCGTGAACGTTCTCGACAATGGTGGCCAGCAGACGCTCAGTCCTCTCCAACATCCGCTGGCCATGTCGCAGGTCGGTGACGTCCTCATGCACGGACACCCACCCGCCGCCATCCATCGGACGCTCGTAGATATTGATGGTGCGGCCGTCATTTAGCGCGATCTCGTAGGCGGTCGGCTCGCGCCGGGCGATTCGATCGAGAATCGCCGCGAGATGTTTCGCGATGTCGTCGCTGAAGAGCTCGCTCTTGATACGATGCTGCAGGATTTTCTCCAGCGTAGAGCCAGCCCTGATCGTCTCTGGCAGATTGTAGATCCGCCGATAGTTATTGTTCATCGCGACGACATTGGCCCTGCCGTCAAGCATGATGAGGCCTTGCGGCATGCTGTTGATCGCCGCCGATAACTGCCACTTCTTGGCCTGGTACTTGTCGTTGAACTGGTCGCGCCGGGTTATAGCGGCGTCGCGTTGCTGCGCCGTGTTGAACTCGAGCTGCTCCAGCTCGAGAGTCTTTTTTGCATGGCATCACGGAAGTGCTGCATGTTGCGGGCCAGATGCCCGATCTCGTCGTGCCGCATCAGATGCGGCACCTCGCTCTTGATGTCTCCTGCGGCGATCCGGTCGGTTGCTTGCGCGATATCGGAGAGCCGCCCGACCACGGAGTCGCGCATGACGAGGACGTTGATCGCGGCAAGGACCAGCGCTGCGAGTCCAAGCATGAACAGGTACCAGGCCGCATAGCGGTTCTCGTCAGCAAGCTGGTCGGCTTCGCGGGCTCGCTTATCGTAGGATCGCTGCAGTGCCTCGAGGTCAGCATTGAGCTTGCTGCGCACGGTGCGATTGGCCTCGTTATCGCCCCATTCACGAGCCGCGGCCGGACTGATCTCGAGCTCCCGCCGCACCAGTTCTTGCCGAAAGTCGATGAACTGCATCACTTGCTGTTTGAACGCCTCGAATTGCTCGAGATCGTCGGGATGCACAGTCTGCTCCCAGCGCTTCATCACGGCCGTGACCTCGCTGCTGCGCTTAACTAGCTCGCCTGCGAATTGCTTCACTTTCGCCGGTTCGGTGGACATGTAGATCCCGCGCGACTCCATCACGATCGCGCAGATCAGGGCGTTGACGCGCCCGATATTGACGGCAGCCGACGCCGAATCGATCTGCATGTGCCGATAGTTCGTCTGCAGGCGCACGCATTGGACCGACATCACCAACAGAAACATTGTGACGATCGTCAAAAATCCGGCGATGGAATAGACTTTGTCGGCCACGCTCAGGCCACCGGAGCCGCGCACAAAGCGGACAAACCTTTGCAGCGTCGTGGTCGCGGTCTGCGCCCCAAAGCCCACCGTCACTGCGTTCATGATGCACCTATCCGGTCTAGAATGGCAGAAAATTGGTCCCGCAGGGCTAGCGGAGACTTCACGGCCTCGCCTCGGTTTATCTTTCGAAGGTCCCACGCGCCAGAGCATCTCTTCGCGAAACGCTCTGAGGAGGCTGCGCTGCGGCTGCACCGGTTGATATGTCGCCCCCGCGATCAAAGTCTAAGGGCAGCCGGCGTAGGCAGGGATGATGGCCTGAACGCACAAGGCACTCCAACGGCGCGCGATAACGGCCGCTGGTCCGCTTGCAAGTGGCCGGCCTGCTGAGGCGCGCAAGTGGGCGACGTCACCTGAAAGAGCAGCCGCGATGGCGCGGGACGGCTACGACTGAGAGATAAGGTGGTGAACTATCAGACAATCGCGCTGCACGCACACAGATGACAGAATGCAAAATCTGCGACGCGCTCGGCCTTCTATTTCATTCTTCGGGACTTGGCCTTGAGGTGCCTTGGGGCCCCAAACCTACCAGGCGTGCGCCAAGGGCGCATCGCCTCAAGGCAAAATGGCACCCGGAGAGCGTGAGCATAGCGACCCGAAGGGGCACGCGGGTCCGAGTGCAGCGACGAGACCGGTTCAATAGCGGCACCCAGGAACGGGGCAGTGATAGCGATCGCCGAGAGGCGAGCCCCTTTCCCGAGTGCCCCCGGCGGGGAGCTCCGCATCTCCTAGCGCGAGGGATCGACGCCGCACGGCGGCCGAGACGCAAGGCAGCTCGGTCCACGAGAGCCCGGTGCGGCGGAAGCCGCACGCGCGAATCGGAAAAATCCGCCAGTCCGCGGATCTAGATGTCCTCGCGCGCTTGCGTCTGCGCGTCATAGATCCTGATCTGAAGCATGGGAAAGCGCTTCTTGAGTTCTTCTCCGCCTGCCCTGGCGCCGTCTCTGGTTGCAAATTCGGCCTTGAGTCGGCCATCCACTTCAAGTGCGTAACCAGAGGCCGGCAGTTTACGGGTTGCTGCAAACATTTCATTCCCATTGTGCAGTGAGGTGGTCGGGAATGATGGGTAACGTGAGTCGCCCAAACGACGCCAGACCCACCTGCCCCGGTGCGCTGATCGGTCGTCGCATCTTGTGGATTGACGTCTCGCAGTGGAGCCCTTCGAGGACGGGCATTTGTATAGCGCGACGATCTGGGTCGGAAGAGCGCGGCGATCAGGATGGCGAGTCAGTGTCGCGGCGCGATGATGATCGC
>NZ_JADFUE010000053.1:0-43717 GCF_054967145.1 Bradyrhizobium sp. UFLA06-24 | reverse complement strand
GTTGTCTCGCATCGGAATCCTCCCTGAACAGGATGAATTCGATCAGCGAATTAGTGAACATGCACAGCAATGACGAGCAGCTACTGCCCCAGATACTTCTTCATCTCCGCGATCAATCCTTCGCGCAGCTCCGGCCGCTTCAGCGCGTAGGCGATGTTGGCGCGAAGGAAGCCGGGCTTGGAGCCGCAATCATGGCGCTCGCCCTCGAACTCGACGCCGTAGAAGTTTTGCGATTTGGCGAGACCGATCATGGCATCGGTGAGCTGGATCTCGCCGCCGGCGCCGCGCTCCTGGGTCTCCAGGATCTTGAAAATCTCGGGCTGGAGGATGTAGCGGCCGGTGATCGAGAGGTTGGAGGGAGCGGTGCCCTTGGCCGGCTTCTCGACCATGCCGTCGACCTCGAACATCTTGCCGGTGCGCTTGCCGACGCCGCAGATGCCGTATTGATGGGTGAGATGATCGGGCACGGCCTCGACCGCGATCAAATTGGATTTCTCCCCGAGCGTTGCAGCCATCTCGATCATCTGCTTGAGGCAGCCCGGCGTGTTGAGCACGAGTTCGTCCGGCAGCACCACCGCGAACGGCTCGTTGCCGACGATGTCGCGCGCGCACCAGACCGCATGGCCGAGACCGAGCGGCGCCTGCTGGCGGGTGAAGCTGACGGCGCCGGCGTCCGGCTGGTTCTGTGCCAGGATTTCCTGCTCGGCCTTCTTGCCGCGCGCAGCCAGGGTCGCATCGAGCTCGAACATCCTGTCGAAATGATCTTCGATCACGTTCTTGTTGCGGCCGGTCACGAAGATGAAGTGCTCGATGCCGGCTTCCTGTGCCTCGTCATAGACGTACTGGATCAGCGGCTTGTCGACGATGGTGAGCATTTCCTTCGGCATTGCCTTGGTGGCAGGCAAGACGCGGGTGCCGAGGCCGGCGACGGGGAATACGGCTTTGCGGATCTTCATGTGGTGATCGAATACCTTGAGAGATGCGTGAACGAAGCAATGCGAGCTTGCTAGCCGGTTTGCAGCCGGTAACAAAGGCGGATGTAGGGCCCTTGCTTAGGGACTTGATGACAAGGCCGCCTACAAAATTTCACCTTTGTTAAGATATTGGCAACCGTAACCGGGCCTCCTGAAGGCGGATTTTTGGCCGGACAGGTGGGGCATGAGGCAATTGGTGACAGGCGTAGCGGGATCCTTGACCGGCGCAACAATGCTTGCGGTCGCCTCGCTGTTCCCGCTTCCGGCGCAGGCGCAGGCCCAGAACGGCTTGTCGAACCTGTTCGGCGGCATCTTTTCCGGACCAAGCTCGGCGCCCCAGGCCGCAGCGCCAGGCGGTGCCCAGCCCTGGAGCGGCGAAGACGGCGCGTCCGGTCATCCGCTGATGACGGCGGCCGCGATCCGCGAGGCTGCCGGCAATTTCAGCAATTGCGTCGCCGGCATGTGGCCCGATGCCGCACGTCGCGGCATCACGCAGGAGAATTTCCAGCGCTTCACCGAAGGCCTTGCCCCCGATCTGCGCATCATGGACCTGATGGATTCGCAGCCCGAGTTCTCCAGGTCGATCTGGGACTATCTCGACATCCTGGTGAACGATAACCGCCTCGCCAAGGGCAAGGAGATCCTCGCCAAGTACAAGGCGCAGTTCGACGCGACCGAGAGGGCCTATGGCGTCGACCGTTACATCATCGCCGCGATCTGGGGCATCGAGTCCAATTATTCGACGCAGATGGGCGACCGCAGCGTGCTGCAATCGACCGCGACGCTCGCCTGCATCGGCCGCCGCCAGGCCTACTTCAAGGATGAATTCCTCTCCGCGTTGGAGATCCTCAACCGGGGCGATCTGCGCCCCGAGCAGATGCGCGGCTCCTGGGCCGGCGCGTTCGGCCCGACCCAGTTCATGCCGACCGCGTTCAAGCGCTTTGCCGTGGACGGCGATGGCGACGGACGGCGCGACGTCGTCGACAATCCGACCGACCTGATCGCCTCAACTGCCAACAATTTGAAGAAGGACGGCTGGCAGAGCGGCCAGACCTGGGGCTTTGAGGTGGTGGTGCCCCAAGGGTTCAATTACATGCTGGCCGATCGCGCCAAGATGATGACGATCGCGCAGTGGGAGAAGCTCGGGCTCAAGCGGGCGACGGGCCAGCCGTTCCCGCATCCGGCGGAGAAAGCCTACCTGCTGGCGCCCGCCGGCGCGCAGGGCCCCGGCTTCCTGATGCTGCAGAACTTCCGGGTGATCATGAAGTACAACCCGGCCGAGGCCTATGCGCTGGCGATCGGCCACTTCGCCGACCGCCTGCGCGGCGGGCAGCCCTTCGTGCAGCCCTGGCCGCGGCAGGAGCGCGAATTGTCCCGCACCGAGCGGCTGGAACTCCAGCAGCTTCTGGCTCAGCGCGGCTTCTACAAGGGCACCCCGGACGGCCAGTTCGGCGGCCAGACCCGGGAGGCCCTGCGCAATTTCCAGGCCTCGATCGGGGTCCCCGCGGACGGATTTGCCTCCTCCGACGTGCTGGACCGGCTGCGCGGGCAGTAAAAGCGCGCCGAAAGTAACCTTGAAGCGGGGATTCCGGCCGTTCGGCGGTGTATGGGGCAGAAATCCGCGAGAGAATTTGCCCGTTTGGCGCCCGATTCCGTTATTATAGCGAGCCAATTCCAGACCCGTTGCGCGCCGCCCGAGATCGCATGTCGAAGCCAAAATCCTTTTTCAAGGCGCTGACCGAGACCGGCCCGCTGATCGCGCTGGGAACGGCGCTTGCGATCCTGGTCTCGATCGCGGGACCGGCCTCGGCGCAGTTCTTCAACTTCCCCGGCTTCGGCGGCCCGCCGCAACGCGCGGCCCCGCCGCCGCGACACGGCGGTGGCTGGTTCGGCGGCGATTTCTTCGCGCCATTCCAGCAACAGCAGCCGCAGGCCCCGCGCCAGGATTTTTCGCGCGCGCCCGCGCCCGCCAAGCGCGACACCGTCCCTGAAAAGAACGTGCTGGTGATCGGCGACGCCATGGCCGACTGGCTCGCCTATGGCCTGGAAGACGCCTACACCGAACAGCCCGACATGGGTGTGATCCGCAAGCACCGGACCACCTCAGGCCTGATCAAGTACCAGCCGAAGGGTGAGCCCTCCGATTGGGCGGCGGCCGCGAAGGGCATTTTGGAGACCGAGAAGCCCGACGTCATCGTCGTCATGCTCGGCCTCAACGACCGCATCGCGATCCGCGAACCCGTTGCCGAGAAGCCCGCTGACAAGGACAAGAAGAACGACAAGGGCGCGCACGCCAAGCCGCAAGGAAAGCCCGGCGAGGCCAAGCCCGACGCCGCCGCCAAGCCGGAGGACAAGCCTGTCGATACCGACCTGCCGCAGGATGACGCCGACAACGCCGATACGCCCGCGACGACGCCCGAGAAGGCCACGCGCAATCCGAATGGCCTTTACGAATTCCGCGACGACCGCTGGGTCGAGCTCTACGGCAAGAAGATCGAGGAGCTCGCGGGTGTGCTGAAAGCCAAGGGCGTGCCCGTGCTCTGGGTCGGCCTGCCGGCAATCCGCGGTCAGAAGGGCACCGCGGACATGCTGTTCCTGGATTCGCTCTATCGCGAAGGCGCCGCCAAGGCCGGCATCACCTATGTCGACGTCTGGGACGGCTTTGTCGACGAGGCCGGCCGCTTCCTGCAGAAGGGACCTGACTTCGAGGGCCAGATCCGCCAGCTCCGCAGCGCTGACGGCGTCTACTTCACCAAGCCGGGCGCACGAAAACTCGCCCATTATGTCGAGCGCGAGATCACGCGCCTGCTGGCCGGACGCTCCGGTCCGATCGCGCTGCCGAGCGAACCGGCGACGCCCGACATCAGCGCCGAGCCCGGCAAGCCTGCGCCGCGGCCGCTCGCCGGCCCGATCGTGCCGCTGGTCGCGGCCTCGATCTCGACCGATCAATTGCTGGGCGGACCGGGCACGCGCCCCGCCCCCGTCGATGCCCTCGCCGCCAAAACGCTGGTGAAGGGCGAGCCGCTGGCGGCGCCCGCCGGCCGGGCTGACGATTATGCCTGGCCGCGCCGCGAAGTCGGCCGTGAACAGGCCAAGGGCGATACGCCTGTTGCGGCGACGACGCCTGAGGGTGGTGTTGCGGCTCCCGGCGCGCCGGGCACGCCGGGTGCCGGCGCCGCGATCGCACCGCCCAAGCCGCTCGCGCCGAAGAAGCCTGCATCACAGCAGCAGCCGGCGCAGGCGACGCCGTCCTTGCGCGACTTCTTCGGCTTCGGCTCGCCGCAGCCGGCGCCGCGTCAATTCACGCCGGCGCCGCGCAACCCGAACCCGGGTCCCGCGGTCCCGCGTCCGCCGGGCAACGTCGGGCGGGCGGCGGAAGTGGTGCGGTAGACGATCGCGTGTTCCGGACGCGGCGCAGCACCTCTTGGTGATGCGACGCAGAGCCGGAACAGCTTCTTTCAATATCAACAGAGAATGGGCTCCGGCTCAGCGCAGCAGCGCTCTAGCGCTGCAGCGCGTCCGGGGCACGAGAACGCGTGCTGATCGTTCAGCCGTAATAGCGCCAGCGCGGCGGCGGACGGCGCGCGGGGCGCGACATCAGAAGCGCGAGCGCAAAGCCGATGCCGCCGGCGACCAGCAGCGCGCCGAGCGGATTGTCCTGCACCTTCTGCGCGATCGCCTTGGAGCCATCGCGGAAGGTATCGCCGCTGTTCTCATAGGCGTCCTTGGCGTAGCTCGTCGCAGTGTCGGCTGCGTCACGCACCGCATCCTTGGCCTGGCCGTACAGATTCTGCACGGTGCCTGCGGCTTCCCGCGCCTTGCCCGACGCCTGCGTCTTGGCATCGCCTGCCATGTCTCCGACAGCGCCTTCCGCGCGTCCTGCGAATTCCTTGGCCGATCCCACAATCCGATCCGTATCCATGATGCTCCTCCTCGGGGTCTGCCCAAGTAACCGATCAGGAGGAGCGCAGTTCCATGCGATGACGAAAGTGTCGTCCCCTACAGGATGAGCCCGCCATCGACGACGAGCGTCTGACCGATGATGTAGGACGACAGCGGCGAAGCCAGGAACAGTGCCGCGCCCGCCATGTCGGCCGGCGTGCCCAACCGCCGCAGCGGAATGCGCGACAACGCGCCTTCGAGCCGCTTGGGATTGTCGGTCGTCACCTTCGTCATCTTGGTGTCGACGAGGCCGGGCGCGATGCCGTTGACGCGGATGCCGTCTTCTGCCCAGGCCTCGCCCAGCGTCCGCGTCAATCCGACGGCGCCGGTCTTCGAGGCATTGTAGGCCGGATTGCCCATGGTCGAGTGATAGGCCGCGGTCGAGGACACCATGATCAGCGCGCCCTTCGAATCCCGCAACATGGCATGAAACCGCGTCGCGCACGCCATCAGGCTCATGAGATTGACCTCGACGACCTTACGGAAGCCGGCCATCTCAAACTCGCCGCGGCGATAGATCACGGCGCCCTGCGCGAGCACCAGAATGTCGAGGTTCTCGAAGGACGGCTTGAACGCCTCGATCGCGCCGGGGCTGCTGACGTCGAGCTGCGCGTAGGCAAGACCGCTGAGATCGGAGCCCTCCTCCGCCTGATATTCCGCCGCACGAGCACGCGTGCCGCACACCGCGACGCTGGCGCCTCTGGCACGAAAGGCTTGCGCAATGCCGTTGCCGATGCCGCTGGAACCTCCGACGACCAGAACCTGCTTGCCCGTGAAATCCAGCTCGTTCGCCATCGCGGCCTCCCCTTTTGTTTTGCTTGCTTGACCTGTCTGCGGATCGACGCCAGCCTTGTCCATCTCATCACAAGAAACAAGAGACCCGAGGAAACAGCATGTCCGAGTTCAAAGAGCTCAGCCGCTCCGTCAAGGGCCTGACCGTTCTCGTCACCGGCGCCGCCAGCGGCATGGGCCGCGCGACCGCGCGCGTGTTCGGAGGCGAAGGCGCCAACGTCGCCGTGACCGATCATGACGAGCAAGGCGCGCAGGCCGTCGCGAAGGAAATCGCGGCCAGCGGCGGCTCGGGCAAGGCTTGGAAGCTCGACGTTGCCGACGGCGGCGAGATCAAACGCGTGGTCGGCGACGTCGCGGCGCATTTCGGCGGGCTTGATATCGTGGTCAACAATGCCGGCATCTCCGTGCGCGTCGCGATCGACGACGAGGCTTACGAAGATGCCTGGGCCAAAGGCATCGCGGTGATGCTGACGGCTCACCCGCGCATCATCCGTGCGGCGCTGCCATACCTGCGCAAATCGAAGTCCCCTCGCATCGTCAATATCGCCTCGACCGAGGCGCTCGGCGCCACCGCGTTGCACAGCCCGTATTCTGCAGCGAAAGGCGGTGTCGCGAGCCTGACGCGATCGCTCGCAGTCGAGCTCGGCCGCGAGGGCATCACCGTCAACTGCATCTGTCCCGGTCCGATCCGCACTGCCATCACCGAGCGCATCTCGGAAGAGCACAAGACCATCTACGCCAAGCGCCGCACCGCGCTTCTGCGCTACGGCGACCCCGAGGAGGTCGCGCATATGACGCTGAGCCTGTGCCTGCCGGCGGCGTCCTTCCTCACCGGCGCCGTGATCCCGGTCGATGGCGGGTTGATGGCGCGCAACGCGTAAGAGCCATGCGCGGGGAGCGTTGACAACGCCAGACGCGGGAGTAGCTTTTTCGTCAATAGAGCGGGCCAACCGCTCGCGGTTCGCGGGAGAGACGCCATGACGATCGCCATCCGGCAGCTTCAGAAGCATTTTGTCGGCGAGGTTTCCGGCCTCGACCTGCGAAAGCCGCTCACACCGGATGAGGCCCGCGAAGTCGAGTCCGCCATGGACAGATACGCGGTGCTGGTCTTCCACGACCAGGACATCACCGACGAGCAGCAGATGGCCTTTGCGCTGAACTTCGGCCAGCGCGAGGATGCGCGCGGCGGCACGGTGACGAAGCAAAAGGACTACCGGCTCCAGTCCGGCCTCAACGACGTCTCCAATCTCGGCAAGGACGGCAAGCCGCTGGCGAAAGACAGCCGCACGCATCTGTTCAATCTCGGCAACTGCCTGTGGCATTCCGACAGCTCGTTCCGCCCCATCCCGGCGAAATTCTCATTGCTGTCGGCGCGCGTGGTGAATCCGAAGGGCGGCAACACCGAGTTCGCCGACATGCGCGCCGCCTACGACGCGCTCGACGACGAGACCAAGGCCGAGATCGACGACCTCGTCTGCGAACATTCGCTGATGTATTCGCGGGGATCGCTCGGCTTCACCGAATATACCGACGAAGAAAAGGCCATGTTCAAGCCGGTGCTGCAGCGGCTGGTGCGCACGCATCCCGTGCATCGCCGCAAGTCGCTGTACCTCTCATCCCATGCCGGCAAGGTCGTCGGCATGAGCGTCCCGGAAGGACGGCTGTTGCTGCGCGATTTGACCGAGCACGCGACGCAAGCAGAGTTCGTCTACGTTCATAAATGGAAGCTGCATGATCTCGTGATGTGGGACAACCGTCAGACCATGCACCGCGTCCGCCGCTACGACCAATCGCAGCCCCGCGACATGCGGCGCGCGACGGTCGCTGGAACCGAGCCGACGGTACAGCAGCAGGCGGCGGAGTAGAACCGACGGCCTCAACAAATTCCGTCATTGCGAGCGTACCGAAGCAGTCCAGAATCTTTCAACGGAAACAGCCTGGATTGCTTCGTCGCAAGAGCTCATCGCAATGACGGCGGTGAGAGTCACGCGATGCCATCACCGACTACGCGTGCCCGGCCTCGTTCGACAGCATTCCGGGGTCGATGCCGATCTTGCGCAGGGCGCGGCTGTATTTCTCATCGACGTCGTCGCCGAAGATCAGGTCCGCATCCGCATCGCAATGCAGCCAGCCATTGCTCTGGATCTCGGTCTCGAGCTGGCCCGGCGCCCAGCCTGCGTAGCCGAGCGCGAGGATGGCGTGCTTGGGCCCCGAGCCATTGGCGATTGCGCGCAGGATGTCGACAGTCGCGGTAAGGCAGACACCGTCGTCGATCCGCAGTGTGGCATGCTCGATATAGAAGTCGCTGGAATGCAGCACGAAGCCCCGACCGGTGTCGACCGGACCACCGGCCAGCACCTTCATGCTTTCGGCATTTTCGGGCAGCTTGATATGCTCGCCCTTCTTGATGATGCCGAGCTGCTCCAGCAGCTCCGGGAAGTCGATGCTGCCGGCGGGATGGTTGACGATAATGCCCATCGCGCCCTCGGCGGAATGGGCACAGAGGTAGATCACCGACCGCTCGAAGCGCGAGTCGCCCATCACGGGCATCGCGATCAGGAGCCGTCCGTCGAGATAACCGGCCGAGCTGGGAAGCGCGGGACCCGCACTGCGGGTGCTTTCGCCCGTCCGTTTGCCTGTGGGAGCCATCGGTGAAGCACTCCGGTTTCAATTCCTATCCTGATGTCGGGCCGAGCCTCTGTCAAATCAAGGCTTGCAGCGACATGATTCGGGTACATCCATCACAAGCAATTCAATGGTTTGCTTTGGGGTGACCCTGTAAAGACGTACCATGCTGACAAGAGTTCCCCTGCATGCGGCGATTGCTGTCGCGACAACCCTGCTTGCGTCATCGCTGGCGACGGTAGCCCATGCCGACGATGCATCGCCGTGGCAGCGCGACGGCCATTCCGCGGTGCGGCTGTTGGCGGGATCGCGCAGCGGCGCAGTGCTGCTCGGCGGTATCGCGTTCCAGATCCAGCCCGGCTGGAAAACCTACTGGCGCATGCCGGGCGATTCCGGTGTTCCGCCGCGGTTCGACTTCTCGAAGTCCGACAATGTCGAAGCGGTGACCGTCATGTGGCCGGCACCGCAAAAGTTCGACGATGGCGCAGGCGGCCACTCGATCGGCTATCACGACCAGATCGTGCTGCCCTTGCGCATCGTCGCCAAGGCGGCGGACAAGCCCGTGACGTTGCGCGCCGAGATCAATTACGCGGTGTGCGAGAAGCTCTGCGTTCCCGTCGCGGCCAATGTCGAGCTCGGCTTCAACAATGTCGCCTCGACCGAAGATGCCAATCTGCGCGCGGCACTCGACACCGTGCCGAAGCCGGCCAATATCGGCGATCCCAATCCCCTGACCATCCGCGACGTCAAGCGCGACGGCCCCAAGAACGTCGTGGTCGACGTCGTCGCGCCCGAGAGCAGCAAGGTCGATCTGTTCGTGGAAGGACCGACGCCCGAATGGTCGCTGCCGATCCCCGACAAGGTCGAGCACAGCCCGCCCGGCGTGAAGCGGTTTTCCTTCGAGCTCGACGGATTGCCGCCCGGCGCCAAGCCTGACGGCGCAGCGCTGAAGTTCACGCTGGTCGGGCCGGAAAAATCCTACGAGTTCAATACGAACTTGGAGTAAGCCCGCGGTGGCGTCCCGGCAGTAGTCACGACGCGGCGCGTGAGTTGCCCTGCCGGCGCTTATATTCCGCGGTCGTCCCGGGGCGCGCGGAGCGCGAGCCCGGGACCCATGACCACAGGGAGTGGTTTGGCGAAGACTAGGAGTTACCAGTTCGCGCAACAATCTCTCCCTGTGGTAATGGGTCCCCGCCTTCGCGGGGACGACGCCAAGGATGTGGCAACAGCACGTCCACCCAACCGAATCTTAACGAATGGTTGCTAGTCCCAAGGACTACCGCATCAAGCCTGCCGCAACATGCGGCACGCCTGGGGATCTCGATTTGGCCGTGATGGATGCAGAACCTGCAACGACCGGACCGGCGGGGCTGATCGCGCGGCTGCGCGCCAAACTGACCGGCGGCTCGAGCGAAGCGTCGCTGACGCGGCGGCTGGCCGGCACCATCTTCCTCATCCGCGTCATCAGTGCGGGCCTCGCCTATGTCTCGCAGGTGCTGCTCGCACGCTGGATGGGCACGTCGGACTACGGCATCTACGTCTATGTCTGGACGTGGGTGCTGCTGCTCGGCAGCATGCTGGACTTCGGCATCTCGGCTTCCGCGCAAAAGATCATTCCGGAATATCGCGCCAGCGGCGACCACGCGCTGCTGCGCGGCTTTCTCTCCGGTAGCCGCTGGCTGACCTTTGCCGTCTCGACGCTGATATCGCTGGCGCTTGCCGGCCTCGTCAGACTGCTGTCGCCCTGGATCGATCCGGCCGAGGAGCTGCCGCTCTACATCGGCTGCATGACGCTGCCGGCCTTCGTCGTCGCCAACACCCAGGACGGCATCGCGCGCTCGCATGACTGGATGCAGCTCGGCCTCATGCCGCAATTCATCATCCGCCAGGCGCTGATCATCGGCATCACGGCCATCGCCTTCCTGCTCGGCTTTCATCTCGGCGCCGTCGCGGCGATGGTCGCGAGCCTCGGTGCGGTATGGATCGCAATGACCGGGCAGATGGTGGTGCTGAACCGCAAGCTCGCCGATCACATCACACCCGGCCCCAAGGCCTTTGACGTCGGCGGCTGGCTCGCCGTCTCGCTGCCGATCCTGCTGGTCGAAAGCTTCTACCTGCTGCTGTCCTACACCGACGTGCTGGTGCTGCAGCAATTCCGCCCCTCCGACGAGGTCGGCGTCTACTTTGCCGTGGTGAAGACGCTGGCGCTGGTGTCGTTCATTCACTACGCGATGTCGGCGACGACGGCGCACCGCTTTGCCGAATACAATGCCAGCGGCGACAAGGCGCGGCTGTCGGCCTATGTCGCGCACGCGATCGTCTGGACGTTCTGGCCGTCTCTCGCCGCCACCGCCGTGCTGCTCGCACTCGGCAAGCCGTTGCTGTGGCTGTTCGGGCCGCAATTCGTTGTCGGCTACGATATCATGTTCATCGCCGCGATCGGTCTTGTGGTGCGCGCCGCGATCGGCCCGGTCGAGCGGCTGCTCAACATGCTCGGCCAGCAGAAGATCTGCGCATTGGCCTATGCGCTGGCGTTCGTGCTGAACGTGCTGCTGTGCGTGGCACTGGTACCACGCTTCGGCGGTCATGGCGCCGCGGCAGCGACCTCGATCTCGCTCACCTTCGAGACGGTGCTGCTGTTCTGGATCGTGCGACAGCGTCTGGGGCTGCACGTCCTGGCGTTTGGTAAATAGGAATTACACATCCGGGAGCGCCCCTCGCCCCGGGGAACGACTGTTTCGCAACGAGCCCGCGAACAAGGCGAAACACCTCTCTACCTGCAATGGACAGCGAAAATTTTCTTATTCGGTCCAAGAGGTTGCATCGCAGGGAAAGTTTATCCTACGTCGTATTGCTCAATCGACGAGATCAACTTAGATTCTGCTGATATGATCGATCCACTGTACGTCGCCTCGGGATTTGCCGTCGGCCTGCTTGTCGGGATGACCGGCGTCGGAGGTGGCTCGTTGATGACGCCGCTGCTGATCCTGCTGTTCGGCGTCCATCCCTCCACCGCAGTCGGAACCGACCTGCTCTATGCCGCCGCCACCAAGACCGGCGGCAGTATCGTGCATGGCTGGTCGCGCAGCGTGCACTGGCCGGCGGTGCTGCGGCTTGCCTGCGGCAGCATTCCGGCGAGCGCGCTGACGCTGCTCGTGTTGTGGAAGCTCGACCTGAAGAGTGATGCCGAGCGCAACCTCGTCAACATCGTGCTTTGCTTCGCATTGCTGCTGACTGCCACGTCGCTGATCTTCCGCAAATCGATCATGGAGCGCTATCGTCGCCGCCTCGAGCAAATCGACGGGCGCACCACGGCTGTGGCAACCGTCATCACCGGCGTCGTACTCGGCGTGCTGGTCTCGATCTCCTCCGTCGGCGCCGGCGCGGTCGGCGTGACCGTGCTGCTGATGCTCTACCCGCGCCTCCCGGTGGCGACGATCGTCGGCTCGGACATCGCACATGCCGTGCCGCTCACCCTGGTCGCCGGGATCGGACATTGGGCGCTCGGCGATGTCGACTGGGGCCTTATGGGTGTGCTCTTGATGGGCTCGCTGCCCGGTATCATCGTGGGCAGCTACAGCGCGACACGCGTGCCCGAAATGGTGCTGCGCCTGACACTGGCCAGCGTCCTCATGCTGGTCGCCGGCAAGATCATGTTCGCGGAATTGAATCTGCAATCCGCGATCGTGACGGCGCTGGCATGGAGTCATTAGGCCTCGAACCGCGCCCCCTCTCGCTGTCATCGCCCGGTTTAACCGGGCGATCCAGTATTCCGAGAAAGTTGTAATTCAATCGACGGGCCGCGGCGTACTGGATGCCCCGCCTCGGCGGGGCATGACAGACAGTGTCGTTACTCCGCGGTCCAGCCGCCGTCGATCGACAAATTGGTGCCGGTGATCTGCGCGGCATCGTCGCTGCACAGGAACAGCGCCAGCGCTGCGACCTGCTCGGACGTCACGAACTCCTTGGTCGGTTGCGCATCGAGCAGCACGTCGTTGATGACCTGCTCGCGGGTGAGATTGCGAGCCTTCATCGTGTCGGGGATCTGCTTCTCGACCAACGGCGTCCAGACGTAGCCGGGGCTGATGCAGTTGCAGGTGATCTTGTGGGTGGCGACTTCCAGCGCCACGGTCTTGGTGAGGCCGGCAATACCGTGCTTGGCCGACACATAGGCCGACTTGAAGGGCGAAGCGACCAGCGAGTGCGCCGAAGCGGTGTTGATGATACGGCCCCAGCCCTTCTTCTTCATGCCGGGCACGGCGGCGCGGATGCCATGGAAGGCGGAGGACAGGTTAATCGCGATGATCTGGTCCCACTTCTCGACCGGGAATTCCTCGACCGGCGAGACGAACTGGATGCCGGCATTGTTGACGAGAATGTCGACCGAGCCGAAGGTCTTTTCGCCGAGCGCGATCATGCCGGCGATCTCGGCGGGCTTGGTCATGTCGGCGGGCGAATAGATCGCCTTCACGCCGAAATCGGACTCGATCTTGGCGCGCTCCTTCTCGATGTCCTCCGGCGAGCCGAAGCCGTTGATGACGACATTGGCACCGGCGCCGGCGAAGGCTCGCGCATATGCAAGGCCAATGCCGCTGGTCGAACCTGTCACGACGGCGTTCTTGCCTGAGAGAGTACCCATAATTATTCGCTCCTATTTGCCGGGGGCGCGGTGACGTCCCCCGTGAGATCGTAAGTCACCATGGTCTCGCCGGATTGCGGCCGCTCGAGCCAATCCTTGTGGCGCATCGACAGATGCACGTCGCGCACGCCGCTCTCCCAATGCTCGACCATGGCGACATGCGAAAAGTCGTAATCCTTGGACGAGGATTCGTAATTCTTGCTGCGGTAGATCAGGTGCACGACGGTGACCGTGCTCTCGCGCGCCGCCTTGTTGAGGATCTCGACCGACGGATCGTTCTTCAGATAATCAGGCAGCTTGTCGATCAGCTCGCGCAGCGCCTTGCGCGTGTTGTGCACCTGCTTGTTCTTGTCGGTGTTCATCCGCGTGCGGCTGGAGAACCGGATGTCTTTCTCGCGCTCCGTGGCCTCGAGCAGCGAGGTCGGCAGGTCGCCGCGGGCGCTGAAGAGGTCGACCTGGAAGATCAGGAGATCGCGGTCGAGCTCCGCATCCAGCACGAAGTCGAGCGGCGTGTTGGAGGCGATGCCGCCGTCCCAATAATGTTCGCCGTCGATGACCACGGACGGAAAGCCCGGAGGTAAGGCACCCGAGGCCATGATGTGCTCCGGGCCGATCTTCTTGCCGAGCTTCTTGAACTCGTAATTGTCGAAATATTTGAAATTGCCGGAGGTGACGCCGACCGCACCGACCGACAGGCGGGTCTTCAGATCGTTGATGCGATCGAAGTCGACCAGCCGCTCCAGCGTCTTCTTCAGCGGCGCGGTGTCGTAATAGCTTTCGGCTTGCTTGCTGCCGGGCGGCCAGAGCGGCGCCGGCGGCACGCGCGGGACGAAGAAGCCCGGCACGCCAAAGGTCGCGATCAGCGCGGCGCTGGTGGAATTGAACAGCTCGCGGCTGTGGTCGCTCTTGCCGATCGGCTTCCACGGCACCGGCGCGGAAACCATTTCCCAGAATTCCTTGAGCCGCTTGACGCGGGTGTGGCCCTCGTTGCCGGCAATGATGGCGGCGTTGACGGCGCCGATCGAGATGCCGGCGACCCATTCGGGCTCGAAATCGAAATGGCACAGCGCCTGATAGGCTCCGGCCTGATAGGACCCGAGCGCACCGCCGCCCTGGAGAACCAGGACGCGCTGCGCCTTTGCGGGGACTGTTGCGACTTCCGGGCTATGATCTGTCATCAGGGACTAATAGCAAAATGCGAGCCACCGTGGCGACAGTCTGCCGCGGCGTCAATGCATCCCGGGATCAAGTCTGGCTTATCGGGGGTCGGTCGACGCCAGGATCATGGTCCAGAACACCTTGTACTTGGTGCCCGGAGCATAGCTTGCGGCGATGCCCAATTTTGTGACACCGCTCTTGAGCATGTTGGCGCGGTGCGGGGGCGAGTCGCGCCAGCCGGAAAACGCTTCCGCCAGCGTATGATAGCCGGCCGAGATGTTCTCGACCGCCACGGTCGCGGGATAGCCGCCGGCATTGAGCCGCTTGCCCAGGGGCGCGCGGACATCATGGTCCATCTTGTTGGCAGCGGCCATGGCGTTGGACTGGGATTCGGCCAGCCGCATCAATTCGGGGTCGATCTCGACGGAGCCGAGCCCGTTGTTCTGGCGGTATTGCGAGATCATGATCGCGGCGGCCGGCGCATCGAGCTTGGCGCCCGGGACCGACATGTCCGCATACATCGACGGCTGCTGGACCGGCGCTTCGTTCCCGGCGCAGCCGGCAAGAAGCAAAGTGATGAGAATTGCGGCCGCAGCGCGCATACAGGAGCCCCCAAATGAGGGGCCGTTGTTGCATACCAACAATGGCTGAAAGGTGAATTTTGAAGAAGATTTGAGCGGTTTAGGCGCCCGCAAAGATCCGGTAGCGGCGAGGATTTAGCCCGATCGTGTCGCCGGCGCGCAGTTCCCGGTCTCGGGGGGCGTCGATCTCGATGGTCTGGCCACCAGATAACGCGACGTCGGCCCGCTGCACGGGGCCGAAATTGCGGACGTGCTGGACCGCGCCCTCGAAGGCGCCAGAGCCGGGCGGGCCGATCAACATATCATGTCGCCGCACGAACAGCTTTGACGCGCCAGGCGCAAGGCCGTCTGCCGCGAGCCGTAGCGGCCGCTCGCCCAGACTGACGACGCCGGCTTCGACCTGGACCGGCAGCTCGATGGATTCGCCGATGAAGCCGTGAACGAAGGCCGTCGCCGGAGTCTCGTAGACGTCGTCGGGCGAGCCGATCTGCTCGATCCTGCCCTTGTCCATCACCACGACGCGGTTGGCGACTTCGAGCGCCTCTTCCTGGTCGTGGGTGACGAAGATCGAGGTGACGTTGATCTCATGATGCAGCGAACGCAGCCATTTGCGCAGCTCTTTGCGCACCTTCGCATCGAGCGCGCCGAACGGCTCGTCGAGCAGGAGGATGCGCGGCTCGATCGCAAGCGCACGCGCGAGCGCGATGCGCTGGCGCTGTCCGCCCGAGAGCTGGTTCGGATAACGGTCGGCGAGCCAATCGAGCTGCACCAGATCGAGCAGCTCCTTGACCCTGCTGCGGATCGCCGCCTCGTCCTTGCGGAGCGCGTGCGGCTGCACGCGCAGGCCAAAGGCAACGTTCTCGAACACGCTCATGTGGCGGAACAGCGCGTAGTGCTGGAACACGAAGCCGACGTGACGCTCGCGCGCGCCCTGCGCCAGCGCATCCTCGCCGTTGATGAAGACCTCGCCCGCGTCGGGCCAATCCAGTCCGGCGACGATCCGCAGCAGCGTGGTCTTGCCCGATCCGGACGGGCCGAGCAGTGCAAGCAACTCGCCGCTTTCGACCTTGAGGTCGACGCCATCGAGGGCTTTGAAGCTGCCAAAGGTCTTGACGAGATTTTTGACTTCAATGGTCATTGACGTCGTGTCCTTCGTCGAGGTGACGCTCGAGGATTGTCTTGGCGATCAGCGTGATCAGCGCCAGCATGGCGAGCAGCGAGGCGATCGCGAATGCGGCGACGAACTGGTACTCGTCGTAGAGAATCTCGACCAGCAACGGCATCGTATTGGTCTCGCCGCGGATATGGCCGGAGACGACCGAAACCGCGCCGAACTCGCCCATCGCGCGCGCATTGCAGAGCAGGACGCCGTAGAGCACGCCCCATTTGATGTTGGGCAGCGTGACCCGGAAGAAGGTCTGCAGGCCCGAGGCGCCGAGCGAGATCGCGGCTTCCTCCTCCTGGGTGCCCTGCTCCTGCATCAGCGGGATCAGCGCCCGCGCCACGAAGGGGAAGGTCACGAAGGTGGTTGCCAGCGCGATGCCGGGCACCGCGAACAGGATCTGGATGTCATGTTCGCGGAGCCAACTTCCGAAATAACCCTGCGCACCGAACAGCAGCACGAAGACGAGGCCCGAGATCACCGGGCTCACCGAGAACGGCAGGTCGATCAGCGTGATCAGGAAGGTCTTGCCGGGAAAATCGAATTTGGCGATGGCCCAGGCGGCCACCAGACCAAACGCCAGATTGAGCGTGACCGAAATCGCAGCGACCAGCAGCGTCAGCCTGATCGCGGCCAGAGCCTCAGGCTCGGCCAGCGCCGCGACATAGGCCACGACGCCTTTGGAAAAGGCCTGCGCGAACACCAGGACCAGCGGCAGCACGACGAAGATCGTGAGAAACAACACTGCGATTGTGATGATGGCGATGCGAACCGCGGCAGGCTCGGTGCGAATGTTCTTCTGCGCGGCCGCTCGGACGCGCGCCTCCGCTCCGGACGTGTCGAGCATGGCCGAATCGGTGATCTGCATCGCCATACTCTCCTCCTACCGTTCCCCATCCCGATGCTGCGCCCAGCGCTGCAGCCGGTTCACGGCGAAGATGATGACGAAGGACACGACGAGCATGACGACCGCAATCGCAGTCGCGTCGGCATAGCGGAATTCGGACAGGCGGATCACGATCAGGAGCGGCGCGATCTCGGAAACATTAGGCAGATTGCCGGCGATGAAGATCACCGAGCCGTATTCACCGACCGCGCGCGCAAAGGCGAGCGCGAGACCGGTGAGCAATGCCGGTGCGAGCGAGGGCAGGATCACGCGTGTGATGGTCTGCCAGCGGCTGGCACCCAGGCTGCCTGCAGCTTCCTCGATCTCGGGATCGAGATCCTGCAGTACCGGTTGCACCGTGCGCACCACGAAGGGAATACCGATGAAGATCATGGCGACGAAGATGCCGAGGGGCGTGAACGCGACCTTGACGCCGAAAGCGGCGAGCGGCGCGCCGAGCCAGCCCTTCTCGGCGAACAGCGCAGTCAGTGCGACCCCGGCAACAGCCGTCGGCAACGCGAACGGCACATCGACGATGGCATCGAAGATCCGCCGGCCGGGAAAACGATAGCGCACCAGTGCCCAGACGACGATGCTGCCCATCACGAGATTGACGCAGGCCGCCGCAAACGCGAGGCCGAAGGAGACGCGCAGCGCATTCAGGGTGCGCCGACTGGAGAGGATGGCCCAGAACTGCTCGGGACTGAGCTCCAGCGATTTCAGGAACAGGCCAGCGAGCGGAATCAGGATGATGACGGACAGCCAGGTCAGCGTCAGCCCCATCGTGAGACCGAAGCCCGGAAGAGTCCGGCGTCGTGCTGCGCTTAGGCTCACCAAACCCCCCGCGAAAGTCCCTTACGACGCATCAGATCAGTTCTTGTAGATCTGGTCAAAAATACCGCCGTCGGAAAAATGGTCCTTCTGCGCCTTGGTCCAACCGCCAAAGACATCGTCGATCGTGAAGAGTTCGACCTTGGCAAAGGCATTTTCGTACTTCCTGGCGATCTCGGCGTCGCGCGGACGGTAAAAATTGCGCGCGGCGATCTCCTGACCTTCCCTGGTGTACCAATATTGCAAATAGGCATCGGCGGCGTTGCGGGTGCCTTTTCTGTCGGCGACCTTGTCGACGATGGCGACCGGCGGCTCGGCCAGGATCGATTGCGGCGGTGCCACGATCTCGAACTTTTGCGCGCCAAACTCCTTCAGAGCGAGCAACGCCTCGTTCTCCCAGGCGAGCAGAACGTCGCCGACACCCCGCTCGACGAAGGTGACGGTGGCGCCCCTCGCCCCGGTATCGAGCACCGGCACCTGCTGATAGAGCTTGCCGATGAACTCCTTGGCCTTGTCGACTGAGCCGTATTTCTTCTGCGCAAAGCCCCAGGCGGCAAGATAATTCCAGCGCGCGCCGCCCGAGGTCTTCGGGTTCGGCGTGATCACGGCGACGCCGGGCTTGAGCAGGTCGTCCCAATCCTTGATGCCCTTGGGATTGCCCTTGCGCACCAGAAACACGATGGTCGAAGTGTAGGGCGAGGAGTTCTGCGGCAGACGCTTCTGCCAATCGGCCGCGGTGAGACCTTTGGCGGCGATCGCGTCGATGTCGTAGGCGAGCGCGAGCGTCACCACGTCGGCCTGCAAGCCGTCGATCACGCTGCGTGCCTGCGATCCGCTGCCGCCATGCGACTGCTTGATCTCGACGCTCTTGCCGGTCTCCTTCTGATAGGCGGTCGCGAACGCCTTGTTGAACTCGACATAGAGCTCGCGCGTCGGATCGTACGACACGTTCAAAAGATTGATGTCAGCGGCGAGAGCCGAGCTTGCCCAAAGCAGTCCTGCAGCGAGCGGAACGATACGGCGCATCAGGTCCATCTCCATTCTCTTCGACGACGCCGATGTCGACGAAGGCATGCAGGCGAAACTCGCGGCGAAACGCTCTCAAGTCAACGGAACCGGATTCTCTTGTTCGCGAACTCGCAGCGCGACCGTACTACGAAGTCTTCATCGTGTGGATGCCGCATTCCGTCTTGGCGCGGCCGCGCCAGCGACCCGCGCGCTCATCCTCGCCTTCGGCCGTTCTGCTGGTGCAAGGCATACACCCGACCGAGCGAAAGCCGGACGCCACGAGTGGATGGCGCGGCAATTTGGCGCGGACGAAAATCGCCTCGAGTTCCTCGCGCGAGACATTCGCAAACGGATTGAACTTCAACCGTGCGCCATCATCCTCGACCACGGGAATGTCCGAACGCGCATTGCCCTGAAACCGCTTGCGCCCGTTGAGCCAGGCCGAGAATGGCTTTAGCGCACGCGCCAGCGGTTCGACCTTGCGGATACGGCAGCAGGCATCCGGATCGGAAAACCAGAGCTCGCGGTCGGGATCTTCGCGCGACAACGTCTCTTCCGCCGGCTTGATCGAGCGGACGTCCTTCAGGCCCAGCGTCGCGATAAGCGTATCGCGATAGGCCAGCGTCTCCTCGAACAGCCAGCCGGTATCGAGAAAGATCACGGGGATCGCCGGATCAACGTCCGCCATGACCTTGAGCAGCGTCGCCGATTCCGTGCCGAAGGACGACACCAGCGCGAGCTTGTCGCGACCGACCGCCTTCAGCGCGGCAGCGATGACCTCCGCAGGCGAGGCATCGCGCAAGCTCCGATCGAGCTCCGCCGCCGAAGGCTGTGGGGCAGCGGACGAGACCTGGGGGGCGATGGCGTTCACGTGCCGACACCTTCGGAATGACGCAGCTGCATGCGCCGGTGCAGCGCCGTGATGCGACCGTCGCCGGTCGGCTGGTAGAACACCGAATAGCGTTTTGCGGTCTGCATGAAGGCTTCCGCATCCGCCTGCTTCTTGACCTCGAAGGAATCGAACCCGGCGCGCAGCATGAACACGAACTGGTCGCGCAGGATCTGGCCGGTCGCGCGCAGCTCGCCGCGATAGTTGTAACGCTCGCGCAGCAGCCGCGCCTGGCTGTAGGCGCGTCCGTCGCGGAAGGTCGGGAATACCAGCGCGACGGCGGCGACCTTGCCGAGATACGGCACGAGTTCGTCGATGTCGCGGTTGTTCGGCCAGATCACGCCCACCTTGCCGGGGCGCTTGAGCAGCGCATCCGCCTCGGCAATGAAGCGCTCGGCTGGGACCAGGATGTCGCCGCTCTCCGGCAGCGGCGTGTCGACGGCAAGCTTGACGAAGCTGTCGTCGACGATTTTTCCGCCGTTAACGAGTGGCATAGACGCGCTCCTTGAAGGGTTCGACGCCAAGGCGCTTCACGGTGTCCATGAACAGCTCTTCGGGCCGCTCGCGCAGCGCGAGATAGGCTTCCACGACGTCCTCGATGACGTCGGCAACTTCGTCGAACTTGACGCCGGGGCCGATCAGGGTGCCGAGCGCAGCGCCCTCGTCGGCGCGGCCGCCGATGGTGATTTGATAGACCTCTTCGCCGTTCTTCTCGACGCCGAGAATGCCGATGTGGCCGACATGATGATGGCCGCAGGCGTTGATGCAGCCGGAGATGTTGATGTGCAGCCGGCCGATCAGATTGGCGAGCTCGTGGTTGGCGAAGCGCCGCGACAGCTCCTGCGCGATCGGGATCGAGCGCGCATTTGCCAGCGAGCAATAGTCGAGACCCGGGCAGGCGATGATGTCGGTGATTAAATTGACATTGGGCGTCGCCAGCCCGAGCTTGTCGAGCGCCTTCCACAGCGCCGGCAGGTCGCGCTTGGCGACGTGCGGCAGCGCCAAATTCTGCTCGTGGCCGACGCGGATCTCACCGAAGGAATAGATGTCGGCGAGATCGGCCAGCGCATCCATCTGCTCGGCCGTCGCATCGCCCGGCGGCTTGCCGATCGGTTTCAGCGAGATGGTGACGATGGAATAGCCCTGGACTTTGTGCGGGGCCACCGAGTTCTTGCGCCACGCCTCGAAGTCGGGGTCGGCCGCGGCCTGGCGCAGCTCGTCCGGCATGTGCGGCAGCTTCTCGTAAGCCGGATAAGTGAAGCGCGAGCGGATGTCCTCGATCACCTCGTCGTCGATCTGGAGCGAGGAGTTGCGGATGTGCTGCCACTCCTCCTCGACCTCGCGCGAGAATTTCTCGATGCCGAGCTCGTGGACCAGGATCTTGATGCGCGCCTTGTAGATGTTGTCGCGGCGGCCGTACTGGTTATAGACGCGCAGGATCGCTTCGATATAGCTGAGGATATCGCGGCCATGCACGAAGTGCTTGATGGTCTTGGCGATGAACGGCGTGCGGCCGAGGCCGCCGCCGACCAGCACTTCGAAGCCGGTCTCGTTCTTCTCGTTCTTGACCAGCCGCAGGCCTATGTCGTGGATCTTGATCGCGGCGCGGTCGTGGTCCGACGCGGTGATCGCGATCTTGAACTTGCGCGGCAGGAACGAGAATTCCGGATGCAGCGTGGTGTGCTGGCGGATCAACTCCGACCAGATGCGCGGGTCCTCGATCTCGCCGGGGGCGACGCCGGCCCACTGATCAGAGGTGACGTTCCGCATGTTGTTGCCGGAGGTCTGCATCGCATGGATGCCCACCTTGGCGAGATCGGCCAGCGCGTCCGGCAGCTCGGCGAGCTTGATCCAGTTGAACTGGATGTTCTGCCGAGTCGTGAAATGGCCGTAACCACGATCGTATTTACGTGCGACATGGGCGAGCGCCCGCAGCTGGTTGGTTGCCAGCGTGCCGTACGGGATGGCAACGCGGAACATGTAGGCGTGCAGCTGCAGATAGACACCGTTCTGGAGGCGCAGGATCTTGAACTCGTCCTCGGTGAGCTCGCCCGAGAGACGGCGCTTCACCTGGTCGCGGAACTCCGAGACGCGCTCGTTGACGAGCGTGCGGTCGATTTCGTCGTAAGCGTACATAAGCGAATGCCTTAAAGCTGGGCCGGCTGTCCGATGGTCACGCCGGTGCGGCGGATCTGTTCGCGCAGATTGCCGGGCTCGATCTTGCCGTCGTCGCCGACCTGCACCGGCGCGATATAGGGACCGATGGCGCCGACGTCATCGGCGACCGATTCCGCGAGCAACGCCTTGGCTTCGTCGGAGTTGCGCACGATGGCGGCTTCCGAGAGGTCCGCGGACCAGCTCTTGGCGGCGGTGCGATACACCACGATGCCGTCCCAGGTGCGGTTGGCGGTCACCACCGAGGGGCCGGCGATCTTGATCTTCTTCTGTTCGAGCGGAGAGGTCATTCGGCTGCATCCAATAGGTCAGAGATGATTTGGTTGGGTGTTTGACGGCGAAGCGGCCCGGCATGCCGGACCACGTCGCCGATGATGAGAATGGCGGGACCGCCATCGATCCGCCGCACGAGCTCGGGCAGGTCGCGCAGCGTACCGATCGCGCTCTGCGCATCGGGCCGCGTGACGCGGGCGAACACGCCGACCGGCGTTTCAGGAGAGCGGCCGGCCGCGAACAGGCCGGCGCGCACGGCCGGCGCCGCAGTCATGCCCATGTAAACGACGACGGTCATCCTGTTATCGGTCAGGGCCGACCAATCCACTGCTTCCGCATCGCGCGCCTTGTGCGCGGTGAGGAAGGTGATGCGGGTCGCTTCGTGACGATAGGTGAGCGGCACCTCGAAATCGGCGGCGCCGCCGAGTCCTGCGGTAATGCCTGGAATGACCGAATAGGCGATCCCGGCCGCCCGCAGAGCTTCGACCTCTTCGCCGCCGCGGCCGAACACGAAGGGATCGCCGCCCTTCAGCCGCACCACGCGCTGGCCCGATCGCGCGGCCTCGATCATGCGTTTGTTGATGGCATCCTGGCCGATGCCGGGCTTGCCGACACGCCGGCCGACCGCAACGCGTGTGGTATCGCGGCGGATGCGGTCGAGAATCTCAGGCGAGACCAGCTCATCGTGAAAGACGATGTCGGCGTCCTGCAAAGCGCGTAGCGCCTTGATGGTGAGAAGGTCGGGATCGCCGGGTCCGGCACCGACCAGCGCCACCGAGCCTTCGGGCTTGTCGGCGCGCGCGAACGCGGACGGATCGGAGATCGCCTTGAGCGATGCATCCGCTTCGGCCTTGCGACCGGCGAGCACGGCGGCGCCGATCGGGCCGTCGATGACGCGCTCCCAGAAGCGGCGGCGCAGCGGAAACTCGGCGATGCGCTCGTTGATGGATTTGCGGAAGCTGCCGATGAACTCGGCGAGTTCGCCAATGCGCGCCGGCAGCAGCGCCTCGATCTTCTCGCGCACGCGCCGCGCCACCACCGGCGATGTGCCACCCGTGCCGACCGCGACCACCACATCGCCGCGGTCGACGATGGCCGGAAAGATGAAGCTGGAATGTTCGAGATCGTCCATGACGTTGACGGGCAGACCGAGCGACTTCGCCCGCGCCGACATGGCAACGCCGACGTCGCCCGCTCCCGCACAGACGATGGCAATGACGCCGGAGAGATCAGCGGTTAGCGGATCACCGGTCGCGATCTCGACACGCGCGATGTCCACGCCGCTGAGGCCCAGTTCATGATCGCCGTCGATCGCATGCACGCGAACGCGCGCCCCGGCCGCCGCGAGCACACGCAATTTTGCGCGCAACAGCTCACCCGCGCCGATGAGGACCACCGGACCGGCCTTGAGATCGAGAAACACCGGCAGGAACCGCATGCGATACTCGCTTCCCCCAATTCGGGGTTGACTGGAATTATTTTCTATATATGTGTCGTTTCAAGCGCGCAAAGAGAAAATTTTTTCTTCTCTTCGGCACTGCAACTATAGAATTTTCGCCTCCAAACGCAAAGTGGCAGAGATGCATCTTCTCAAGGACGATTCCGCGGACATCGGAGTGAGCAGCCCGGCCTCCATCGGACGCTCGGGCTCGCAAGAATTTTCCGCCGACGTTGCGCCCAGCATGGACCATCTCGACCAGCTCGAGGCGCAGAGCATCTACATCTTCCGTGAGGCCTTTGCCCGGTTGAAGAAGATCGCCCTGTTGTGGTCGCTCGGCAAGGACTCCAACGTCATGATCTGGCTGGCGCGCAAGGCGTTCTTCGGCCGCATGCCGTTCCCGGCCCTCCATGTCGACACCGGCAAGAAGTTTCCGGAGATGTATCGCTTCCGCGATCATTACGGAAAGGAATGGGATCTCGACCTGCGCGTCGAGCCCTGCCCGCCCATCGACGCCGTCGACCCGACGCTGCCGCCGGCCGCCCGTTCCGCAGCGCGCAAGACGGAAGGCCTGAAGATGGCGCTGGCCAAATACGGCTTCGACGGCCTGATCGCCGGCATCCGCCGCGACGAGGAAGCAACCCGCGCCAAGGAGCGCGTGTTCTCGCCGCGCGGCCTCGAAGGCAATTGGGACGTGCGCGACCAGCCGCCGGAGTTCTGGGATCATTTCAACGCCTCGCCGCCGCAAGGCGCGCATTTGCGCATCCATCCGATCCTGCATTGGACCGAGGCCGATATCTGGGCCTACACCAAGCGCGAGAACATCCCGATCATCCCGCTGTATCTCGCCAAGAACGGCAAGCGCTACCGCTCGCTGGGTGATCAGGACATCACCAATCCCGTGAACTCGAATGCGTCGACCATCGACGAGATCCTGATCGAGCTCGAGCAGACCAAGGTGCCGGAGCGCGCCGGCCGTGCGCTCGACCACGAGACCGAAGACGCTTTCGAGCGCCTGCGCGTCGCCGGCTATCTCTGATCCCTGAAGGACGCACGCGGTCATGAACATGCTCGTCACTCCGACTTCGCCCGCCACGCCGAACGGCACCACCCGTCCGCAGGTTCGGATCGTCATCGTCGGCCATGTCGATCACGGCAAGTCGACGCTCGTCGGCCGGCTCCTGCACGAGACCGGCAGCCTGCCCGAGGGCAAGCTCGAAATGCTGAAGGCCGTCAGCGCTCGGCGCGGCATGCCGTTCGAATGGTCGTTCCTGCTCGACGCGCTGCAGACCGAGCGCGACCAGGGCATCACCATCGACACCACGCAGATCCGCTTCCGCACCAATTCGCGCGACATCGTACTGATCGACGCGCCCGGCCACGCCGAATTCCTGCGTAACATGATCACCGGCGCCTCGCAGGCCGACGGCGCGGTGCTGATCATCGATGCGCTCGAAGGCGTGCGCGACCAGACGAGGCGGCACGGCTATCTGCTGCACCTGCTCGGCGTGAAGCAGGTCGCAGTCGTCGTCAACAAGATGGACCGCGTCGACTTCAGCGCCGAGCGTTTCAAGGCGATCAGCGATGAGATCTCGGCACATCTGAGCGGTCTTGGTGTGAAGCCGACGGCCGTGATCCCGATTTCCGCGCGCGATGGCGATGGCGTCGCCGAACGTACCGGCCGCATCGGCTGGTACAAGGGTCCGACCGTAGTCGAGGCGCTCGACGCCCTCGAACCGGCCCGGGCGCTGGAAGCCTTGGCGCTGCGCCTGCCGGTGCAGGCGATCTACAAGTTTGATGACCGCCGCATCGTTGCCGGCCGCATCGAGTCCGGTAGCCTGGTTGCGGGCGACGAGATCGTGATCATGCCGGCCGGCAAGATCGCCAGGATCAAGACGGTCGAGAGCTGGCCGGTAACGCCGGTCGCAGGACGGCAGGGCGCGGGCCGTTCGGTCGGCATCACGCTCGACCGCGAATTGTTCATCGAACGCGGCGACATCATCGCCCACGCGAGCGCTGCCCCGCGCGAGACGCGCCGCCTGCGCGCGCGGATCTTCTGGCTGCACGACAAGCCGCTCGCCAAGGGCGACCAGTTGCTGGTGCGGTCGGGGCCGAAGGAAAGCCGCGCCACGGTCGTCGCGATCGAGAAGGCCGTCGATCCCGGCGAGCTCTCGAGCAGCGAGAACAAGGCGATCGGCCGCAACCATGTCGGCGAGATCGACATCTCGCTGTCGAGCCCGATTGCCACCGATCCCTACACTGATAATCCGCGCACCGGACGCCTCGTGATCGAGGTGTCGGGACGCATCGCCGGCGGCGGCCTCGTGCTGTCGGTCGACGCCGGCCAACGCGCCGTGCCCGTCTATATCGTTCCGGTGGAATCCGCGCTGCGGCCGGACGAGCGCTCTGCGCGCTACCATCACAACGGCGCCGTGGTCTGGCTGACCGGCCTTCCCGCCTCGGGTAAGTCGACGCTGGCAAAGGCGCTGGAACGCCGGCTGTTCAGCAATGGCGGCTCGCCGATCCTGCTCGACGGCGACACATTGCGGGCCGGCCTCAACAGCGATCTCGGCTTCTCCGCCGCCGACCGCAGCGAGAACATCCGCAGGCTTGCCGAGGTCGCGACGCATCTCGCGCGCAACGGCCATATCGCGATCGTCGCGGCGGTCTCCCCGGCCCGCGAGGACCGTGCCATCGCGCGCCGCATCGCCGACACCGCCTTCCGCGAGATCCATGTCGCGACACCGGCCGAGGTCTGCGAGGAGCGCGATCCCAAAGGCCACTACAAGAAGGCCCGCGCCGGCGCGCTGGCATCGTTCACCGGCATCGGCAACGACTATGAGGCGCCGCACGCTGCCGAGCTCGTGATCGACACGTCGACGCGAACAGTCGCGGAGGCCGCCGACGAGATCGAACAGATGCTGAAGTCATCGGGCGTGCTGTTCGACGAAGTCGTGGACCTCGCCGCGAATATCTGAGGGATTGCTTGTGCCCATGGCAGGCCTTGGGGATTCCTTGGATCTGGCCAAGCCTGCGACGCGGCGGGCGTGAACTCTAGGTGCTGAGATTGCGGGTCGTGCGCGAGACCGGGGGGTCCAGCGCGGCCGTGAAGTCAGCGATAAGGCGGGTCAGGGCCTCGGGTGCTTCGAGGGGCAACAGGTGGCCCACCCCAGGGAGGACATGAAGCACAGCGTCGGACAGGCGTGCGATCAGTTCCGCCTCAAGCGTCGCCGGTGGGTCGACCTGGTCCTGCTCGCCGCTGATGACCAGCGTGGGCACCGCGATGCGGCCAACGACCCCCGAGATGTCTTCGAGGCTGGTCGACGTCGGCCAAGCCTTCTTTGCCTGAGGAGCCCCGCCAAGGCTATCGGCGATCACTTGCTCGCGATCGGCGGGGCTGAGCGGCCGAGCGGATAGTACCTGATCGATGATCGCCTCGATGCTCTCGCGCGAGACATAGGCGCCGGCCATCATCTCCCGCGCTGTCGCAGGCAGAACGATCGGAGTCGGCGGTGCGGGTGCGACAAGGACGATGCCTGCCAGTTCCACTGGACGGCGAGAGGCTATCAGCTGAGCGACTTTGCCGCCCATCGAATGGCCGACAAGAATGTATCGCTTCAGGCCGAGGGCCCGGACGACACCGAGGGCGTCATCGGCAAGATCATCCAGGGCATAGCCGCTGGGCGGCGCCTCCGACTGTCCCCAGCCCCGATGATCGGTGGCAATCGTCCGATACGCGGATGACAGCCCAGCGGCCACATGCCGCCAGGTTCGGGCCGAGCCGCCCCAGTAGTGCAGGAAAACGATGGCTGGTTCGCCCTTCCCCTGCTCTTCGACGTGGATCTGAATACCGTTTGCCGCGACCTGCATGAACGCGTCCTCTGCTTGAGCGGGGCGGCTGTTCGCGCCCTGCCAGCTCAAGATAGAAGCTGCTAGGTTGGTCGATAATTGGCGATTTGCTATCAGCATTCGATAACATTCTGATCGAATGGGGAGCGGATGGACCGTCTGACCAGCATGGCCGTCTTTGTGGCGGCCGCCGAGGAGGGGAGCCTGGTAGCGGCCGCCCGCCGCTTCGGTCTTTCAGCGTCGATGGCCGGCAAGCACGTCGCCAGTCTGGAGGCGGAGCTGAAAGTCCGATTGATGCAGCGGAGCACCCGCAGCCTTGTCATGACGGAAGCGGGTCGGGCCTACTACGTCCGCTCCAAGCGCATCCTCGAAGAGTACGAGGAAGCGAGACGCGAAGTCGCGGACTCCCAGACGATGATCCGCGGCGTTCTTCGCGTCGCGGCGCCGCTCACCTTCGGGGAAATGCATTTGAGCGGACTCGTCGCCAGCTACATGGCGCGCTACCCGGAGGTCCTTATCGATATCATTCTTGGCGATGGTTACGTTGACCTTCTGGCCGACAACATCGATGTTGCAATTCGTATTGGCCAGTTACGGAATTCGGATCTGATCGCGCGTCGTCTTGCGCCTTGCCCAATGGTGTTCTGCGCCGCGCCCTCGTTCCTCGATGTCCACGGCCTGCCGGGAACGATTGAGGACCTGCGCCTTGCTCCGCGGCTGGCATTCAGCGACGCCGTATCTGCTGGCGACTGGACAATCCTGGACGCGGTCGGAAGCCCACAGGTGATCGACGGGCCCATCCGATTGCGCGCCAACAACATGGCGATGCTGCTGTCAGCCGTGCTTAGCGGCGCTGGCGTCGCATATGGCCCGAGCTTCGTCTTTGGACCGAGCATAGCCGCTGGCCGCCTGGTGCGGTTGCTGCCTCAATATCGCTCGGTGGATCTGGCGGTGCATGCAGTCTACCCGACGAACCGACACGTGACCCTCAAGCTGCGCAGCTTCGTCGACCACCTCATCTCCGCACTGGGTGGCAGGCCGCCCTGGGATGACCTGGGCGACCACTCCTAGTGGCGACCTCTCCTTGACATTTTGACAAGCGCCCGGGGGTCTTCTCACCGCCCCGATTTTGGGGCTAATAGGTCCCGAAAGCCGCCCCGCGTGGGCGCATTTTGCTGCTGACGGGTCAAAAGCAGCCAAAAACAGCCATTTCCAACAAGAAAGCCCATCATGAAACGCGTCGACGCCCACGGATTGAAGATCGCCCCTGTCCTTTTCGATTTCATCGCCAAGGAAGCCGCCCCCAAAACGGGGATCGCGCCGGATGCGTTCTGGGCCGGGGTTGCCGCCATCATCAAGGAATTGGGGCCGAAGAACCGCTCGCTGCTCGCCTTCCGCGACACGCTCCAGGGCAAGATCGACGACTGGCACCGCGCCCACAAGGGCAAGGCCTTCGACCTCGACGCCTACACCGCCTTCCTGAAGGAGATCGGCTACCTCGTCCCCGAACCGGCGACACAGAAGGTCGAAACCGCCAATGTGGATGAAGAGATCGGCAAGATCTGCGGTCCGCAGCTGGTCGTCCCCCTCACCAACGCGCGCTATGCGCTGAACGCTGCAAATGCGCGCTGGGGGTCGCTCTACGACGCCTTCTACGGCACCGACGCGATCCCGCATGATCCGTCCGAGGGTGGCAAGGGTTACAACAAGGCGCGCGGCGACAAGGTGATCGCCAAGGCCAAGGCGTTCCTCGATACCGCCGCGCCGCTCGCGACCGGCAGCCACACCGACGTCACCGCCTATAGCGTCGTCGCCGGCCAGCTCGCGGTGAAGCTGAAGAGCGGCAACGCCACCGCGCTGAAGAACGCCACCCAATTCGCCGGCTTTCAGGGCGATGCGGCCGCACCATCAGCGGTGCTGCTCGTCAACAACGGCCTGCATGTCGAGGTGAAGATCGACCGCAGCAGCACGATCGGCAAGGACGATCCCGCCGGCGTCGCCGATATGATCATGGAAGCCGCGGTCTCGACCATCCTCGACATGGAAGACTCGGTTGCCGCGGTTGATGCCGAGGACAAGGTGCTGGTCTACCGCAACACGCTCGGCCTGATGAACGGCACGCTATCCGCCGATTTCGAGAAGGGCGGCAAGACGCTGACGCGCTCGCTCAATGCGGATCGCAGCTACAAGACGCCGGACGGCAAGGGCGAATTGAAGCTGCACGGCCGCAGCCTGCTGTTGATGCGCAATTGCGGTCACCACATGTTCACCGACGCCGTGCTCGACGAGAAGGGCGAGGAAGTGCCGGAAGGCCTGCTTGACGCCGCCGTCTCCGGCCTGCTTGCCATTCACGACCTCAAGGGCAATTCCAAGGTCAGGAACAGCCGCACGGGATCCGCTTATATCGTCAAGCCGAAGATGCATGGCCCCGACGAGGTGTCGTTCACCTGCGAGATCTTCGACCGGGTCGAAAAGATGCTGGGCCTTCCCGAGAACACGCTCAAGGTCGGCATCATGGACGAGGAACGGCGCACCACCGTCAACCTCAAGGCCTGCATCCAGCGCGCCTCCAAGCGCATCATGTTCATCAACACCGGCTTCCTCGACCGCACCGGCGACGAGATCCACACCTCGATGGAAGCGGGTCCCATGATCCGCAAGAACGAGATGAAGGCGCAGGCCTGGATCAAGGCCTACGAGGACTGGAACGTCGACATGGGCCTGATCGACGGCCTGCCCGGCCATGCCCAGATCGGCAAGGGCATGTGGGCCGCGCCGGACAAGATGGCGGACATGCTGGCCCAGAAGCTCGCGCATCCACAGGCCGGTGCCACCACCGCCTGGGTCCCCTCGCCGACCGCGGCGACGCTGCACGCGCTGCACTACCACCAGGTCAACGTCATCGCGCGCCAGCAGGAGCTGACCAAGGGCGGCCCGCGCGCCAAGCTGTCGGACATCCTCACCATTCCGGTGTCGAAATCGAACTGGGCGCCTGACGACGTCAAGCAGGAGATCGACAACAACTGCCAGGGTATTCTCGGCTATGTCGTGCGCTGGATCGACCAGGGCGTCGGCTGCTCCAAGGTGCCTGACATCCACGATGTCGGCCTGATGGAAGACCGCGCGACCTTGCGCATCTCCAGCCAGCATCTCGCCAACTGGCTGCACCAGGGCGTGATCACGGAAGCGCAGGTGATGGAATCGCTCAAGCGCATGGCCGTCGTCGTCGACAAGCAGAACGCGGGCGACCCGATCTACAAGCCGATGGCACCCGCCTTCGACGGCGTCGCCTTCAAGGCCGCCTGCGATCTCATCTTTAGGGGACGCGAGCAGCCGAACGGCTATACGGAATACATCCTCACCGCGCGCCGCCGCGAGGCCAAGGCGCTGGGTTGAGACCGATTGTTGGAACATCAAAAGCCCCGGCACAAGCCGGGGCTTTTTTGCTGCGGGGATCAGAAAGCGGGCTAGAACACCGCGAGATATTTCAGCAGCGAAACGATGCCGATGATGATGACGATAACGCGCGCAATCTGCTTGGCGCGGCCGTCCATCGGCAGCATGTTGATGAGATAGAGCACGAGAATGACGACGAGAAAGGTGACGAGTACGCCGACCAGCATCGCAGGGCCCCCTTCAGGCAATTGCTAACGAGGTCCTAACGTTTGTCTCGCGTATCGGTTCCACCAACGCAACCTGTTGCAACTTCTAGTAAATGCGTAATTCTACCGGCTGAGCGTCTGCTTAAAATTTTACCCTTTTCATTTCAGATATCGCAGACCGTCGCTGGCCCGAGCCGCGAACGGTGTGATTGCCGATCGTGACACGCCCCCTGTTTCTCGATTTTGCCGGGGCTTGCGAACTTCGAAATGGGAATTTGGGGGACTTCGATGCTTCATCGCCTGACCGTATCTGCGCTGCTGAAGGCAGTGATCGCGATCACGTCGGTCTGCGTGGTAATCACGCTCTCGCTCACGGCCTACGGCTCGTGGGATCGCCTCAAGACCGCCAACCGTATTTCGCAGATCGCCGACGCCTCCGCCGATCTGTTCAAGGCAATGCACAATCTGCGCACCGACCGCTCGACCACCTCGCGGCTCCTGAACGCGACCGAGCCGATGGACTCCGAGATCGAGAAGTACCTCCGCGCGCTGCGTGATGCGCAGATGCCGGCCATTGCACGGGCGCTGGTGCTGCTGCCCGGCATGGATTTCCCACAAGCCGGCACGCTGGTGCCGGAGCTGGCGCGCCTCAACAAGTTGCTGATCGAGGAACAGAAGGAATTCTGGGAGAACGTGGCCAAGCCAAAGGACCAGCGCCGCGCGGGGCTGACCAAGGAATACATGGAGACGACGCAGGGGCTGCTCGACGTGCTCGATAATCTCTCGAACACGTTGGCCGCCACCGTCAACCACCAGGACGCCGAGATCGACCAGCTGCTGTCGATCAAGCAGAACGCCTGGCTGCTGCGCAACACGGCTGGCGAGGCCTCGCTGATTGTTTCGACCGGACTTGCAGCCGGCAAGATCACTCCCGAGGGGCGCTACAGCTACACCCAATATGTCGGCGGAACGGCCGCGATGTGGAAGGCGCTGGAACTGTCGACGTCCGGCATGCAATTGCCACCGGCGCTCACCTCAGCCATGGCCGCGGCCAAGACCGCCTATTTCGAGCCGCAATATCTGGGCCTGCGCGACCGCCTCGCCGACACACTGGTCAAGGGCGAGAAGGCCGAAATGACCGCGAACCAGTGGAGCCCGCTCACGGTCGGCCGCATGGCCAGCGCGGTCTCCGTGGCCGAAGCCGCGCTCGACGCCGCCAAAATCCATACGCAGGAGCAGCGCGGCGCCGCGGAGCGTGCACTGATCCTGCAGCTGGTGCTGCTCGCGCTCGCGGTATCCCTTGCGGTCGGCGCGAACGTGCTGGTCAGCCGCCGCGTCATCAAGCCGCTCAACACCATCCGCGACGCGATGCTGAAGGTCGCCGGCGGCGATCTTGCGGTCGACAGCGGCTATCTCGATCGCAGGGACGAAATCGGCGCCCTGGCCGGCGCGCTCGAGACGTTCAAGCAACAGGCCGTCGACAAGCTCAGGATCGAAGAGCAGGAGCGCGAGCGCAATGCGGGCGCCGCCGCGCGCCAGCGCGCGGTCGAAGCCTATGTAGGCGAGTTCGAGAGCGCAGTGCGTAACACGCTTGGCGAACTGAACGATGCGTCGGGGCAGATGCGCAAGACCTCGGGCGATCTCTCCGCGGTGTCGCGTCAAACCAACGACCGGGTGCAGGTGGCCGGCAAGGCCTCCAGTGACGCCTCGATGAGCGTCGACAGCGTCGCGGCGGCCGCGGAAGAGCTGTCCGCCTCGATCAACGACATCAGCCAGCAGGCCGCCCATGCCGCAGGCATCGCCAGCCGTGCCGTCACCCAGGCACGTGAGACCGACGGCACCGTTCAGGGCCTGGCGCAATCCGCAGGCCGTATCGGCGAAGTCGTCGGCCTGATCAATACGATCGCGGCGCAGACCAATCTGCTCGCGCTCAACGCCACGATCGAAGCTGCCCGCGCCGGTGACGCAGGGCGGGGCTTCGCTGTGGTCGCTTCCGAGGTGAAGTCGCTGGCAAGCCAGACCGCAAAGGCGACCGAGGAAATCTCGGAGCAGATCGCCGACATCCAGAAGGTCGCCGGCGACGCCATCAACGCGATCCAGGCGATCGGCGGCATCATCGGCGAGGTCAACGAGGTCGCTACCGCGATCGCCGCCGCCGTGCAGGAGCAGGGCGCCGCGACGCAGGAGATCACGCGCAGTACCCAATACGCCGCTCAGGGGACCAAGAACGTCTCGGATAACATCACCGGCGTGAAGGCGGATGCGGATGCGGCAGCCGCGGCTGCCGACAATGTGAAGAGCGCCTCGGAAGTGCTGGAGCGCCAAAGCCGCCAGCTCGGCCACGAGGTCAGCGACTTCCTCGGCAAAATCCGCGCCGCGTAAGTGGCCCGCTACTCCTTCGCCACTACCGGCATCTGGCGGAACTTGGCGCGCATCTTGTCAGGCAATGGCGAGAAGTTCATCGCGACGCCGCGGCGATCGTTGGCGTTGCGATTGGCGACGACGAGGCCGTCGGCGCCCGCAACGATATCGCCCTTGCGCAGGGTCGGATCGTCGTCGATCTTGAGCTGGGCGAGCCCCACCGGATCCTTGCCGTTGCAGGTACAGCCTGCGACGATTTCCTTGCGATAGCGGAAGGCGTTGGGCAGGTCGGAATAGGATTTTCCCTTGTCGGTGGTGGCGTCGTCGATATCGTTGCCATAGACCAGCGACGTCTCCGTCGCCGGGCAGAAGCTCTTGCAGGATTGCGCCTTGCTCTCGGCATCATTGCCTTGCGCCGGGAAGTAGCGCCCGTCGCAGCCGCGCACGCAATAGGCCGTGCCGCCACCATAGGACGCGCGCTGGCGCGGCGCATCGTAGCGCGGCTCCTCGTCGTTCGGGAACGGCACCCTGATCTCCGGCGGCGGCCGCAGGCGGAAGCCACCGAACAGCGCCGAGAAGAAATCCTCCGCACGTGCCGAAGGCGTCAGCGCGAGGCCAAGCGAAGCAATCGCGACGAATGCGGCCGTTCCGCAAGCCAGCCTGCTGATCGAACGTCTCATCATATGACCTCGCTTAGTCTCTTCAGTCCACCGACGACGCCGGGACGTTCAGCGCCTGGCGCCCCGAGGGCAGGGTCGTGACCGCCGGCCGCTTGCGCACGCCGTCGCCGCCGCGCGCCATCAGCGGCGCATTCTTCGGCAGCACCACGACCTTGGTACCGACGCTGACGCGGCTGAACAGATCGGTCACGTCCTCATTGGTGAGGCGGATACAGCCGGAGGAGACGAACTTGCCGATGGTGGTGGGATCGTTAGTGCCGTGGATGCGGTATTCGCTGGAGCCGAGATACATCGCACGGGCACCCAGCGGATTTCCGGGCCCTCCGGCCACGAAGCGCGGCAGATAGGGCTGGCGGGCGATCATCTCTGCCGGCGGATGCCAGTCCGGCCATTCCGCCTTGCGGCTGACGCTCTGCACGCCCGACCAGGTAAATCCCTCGCGGCCGACGCCGACGCCATAGCGGATGGCCCGCCCGTTCCCGAGCACATAATAGAGATAAGTGTTCGCGGTATCGATGACGATGGTGCCGGCCGGCTCGTTGCGGTCGAAACTCACGATCTGCCGACGAAGGCGATCCGGCAGTGCTGCATCCTCGTCGGCGGCTTGCGGCGCCTCGCCGGTGTAACCCTGCGCGTAGGACGGGTCCTGCTGATAAGCCTGCGGCTGCATCGGCGCATAGCCCAGCGTTTGCGCCTGAGCCGTGAACGGAACGGCCAGCAAAGCTGTCGCGAATGCACAAGCGGTGACGACGCGCGGCGAGACGCTGCGACGGATTCCGGAGAACGTTGTCATGTGGTGCCCCGTTGGATGTGTGCATCTGGGTGATGCTGCTGTCGCCTCAACGCGGCGGTGACGACTCAAGTTCCGATGACGCTGCGACCGCCGTGTCACAGTCAAGCGATCACCACTTCACGAGGCCGAGATGGAACCGCGACGCCCGCTCGTGCGTTTCAATGCCATCAACGGGCGCACGGAGACTTCCGCGCGGGGAGAGAAATTGTGCGCGTCCTTCCCACTGAACGACTGATGTCCGGCCCCGACGAGGGCACCCCGCTTCCTGACAGCCATGCCGAACTACCGCCGGTGATCCGGCGAACCGAGTTCGTTGCCTTTGCCCTTGCCGGCCTGCTCCTGATCGCCGTCGTCGCGGTGCTCTATTTCGCCAAGGCGTTCTTCCTGCCTGTCGTCATGGCCGTGGTCGCCGGTACCATGCTGTCGCCGGCCGCGACCTTCCTGGAAAAGCGTCGCGTGCCGCGGGCCGTCGGGGCCGTGCTCATCGTGGCCGCGGTGACCGCCATCGTCGCGTTCATCTTCGCACTCATTGCTTCACCAGTGATGGATTGGAGCTCTCGCCTGCCGCAGCTTGCGGGCCAGCTCAAGGACAAGATGCACGTCTTCGACCGTCCCCTGTCACTCTGGCGGGAGCTCCAAAGCATGCTCGGCGGCTCGGACGGGCTGCCAAACTTCCAGCTGCCCAAGATGGAATGGGTGCAGCCGACGCTGGAATTCCTGTCGCCGACCTTTGCCGAATTCCTGCTGTTCTTCGCGACCCTGATCCTGTTCATCGCCAGCTGGCGCGATCTGCGGCGAGCGCTGATCATGACGTTCGCCGAGCGCGATGCCCGGCTGCGCACGCTGCGAATCCTGAACGAGATCGAGGTCCATCTCGGCAACTATCTGCTGACGGTGACCATCATCAATGTCGGCGTGGGCATTGCGGCCGGTATCGTTTGCGCAATCACGGGCATGCCCAATCCGGCCGGCCTAGGCGCCCTTGCTGCAACGCTCAACTTCATCCCGATCATCGGGCCGGTCGCGATGTTCCTCATATTGGCCCTCGTCGGCGTTTTGACCTTCCCGACCATCGGCGGCGGGCTCGCCGCGGCGATCGCCTTCGGCGGCATCACCTTCCTGGAAGGGCATTTCGTCACGCCCACCATTATCGGTCGCAGACTGGCGCTGAATGCGCTCGCCGTTTTCGTCGCGCTGGCGTTCTGGACCTGGCTGTGGGGACCGATGGGCGCGTTCCTGTCGTCGCCGCTATTGATCGTCGGATTGATCCTCAAGGAGCATCTGTTGCCGGAGAATTCGCCGCAGCTGCCGGAGGAATGACTGGTTTCCGCGACGGAACTTCCGTCCCGACGAAACGTTTTCCGCCCATCTCAACCGCCGAACAGCTCGGAGCCCCCGATGTCCACGACCGATACCGAAGCCGGGATGAGAGGCTGGACTGACAAGGCCAATGCAGAACGTCTTCAGAAGGATGTAGCAGCCGTGAAAAGCGATATCGCCGCCCTCACCGACCAGATCACCGACGCGCTCAATACCTTCGCCAACGCCACGAGCAAGCAGGCGCGGCGCGGTTACAAGCAGGCCCGCGACAACATGGATACGACGCTCGACGATTTCTCGGAGCGCGGCAGCGCGATGATGGACGCGGCGCAGGACGCCTACGGCTCGATCGAGGAAACACTCGAAGACGCGATCACGCAGCGGCCGCTCGCCACCGTCGGCATTGCCCTCGGCATCGGCTTTCTGATCGGGTTCGCCTGGCGCCGGTGAGAGGCGAAGCAATCTTGGAAGCACAGCGCGGCCGCAGCGCCGCCGATGCCGGCTTATGGCGACGCGTGATTTGAGGAGCTAGGCCATGTTTCAGCGTATTCTCGACGGCATCAGTGCCTCAACCGGCACGACGGTCCGGCTGACCTCGCTGGCGGCGGGCGCGGCCTTCGCACTCTTCATCACCACGTGCTTCCTGTGCGCGGCGGCCTTCATCTCGGTCCTGGAGAAATACGGTCCGGTGCAGGCTTGCCTCGCAGGTGCCGGCGTCTTCTTCCTGCTGACGCTGACCGCGGCAGTGAGCTATTGGGCCTATAAACGAGAGCTGCGTCGGGAAGCACATCTCGCCGCCGAGCGCGCCGCGAAGGCGGCCCCGAGCATGCTCGCCGATCCCATGCTGCTCGCCACAGGCCTGCAGATCGTCCGCGCCATCGGCGTCAAGCGCCTGCTGCCGATCCTGGCGATCGGTGGCGTCGCGCTCGGAATCATGGCAAGCCGCGGCGGCGCTATCGACGAGACTTCGGCCGAGCCGGCGGAGTAAGAGTGAGACCGCATTAAGAAAGTTGCGCTGCGGGCCGGGAGACGCCGGCTGGCAGGAATCCGATGGCCCGCCTCTGCGCAATATTTCATAAGGCGCGGTAAATCCATCCGGCCTCACGCAATCGCTACTCGGATAGGCTGGCGGTTGCCGCTAAAAGCATCGCCCCTGATTCCAGAAGTCAATTTCACGATGAAACCGTCCGTCAAGGCGAACCTTGCCGCATTCCAACACGACGCCAGGCTCTATTTGACGCTCGGCATTGCAAACTGGTCGGTCTTCGTCGACCACATCCCCAATAATGTCGTCAACTTGCTGACGCTGCGCAATTTCGGCTTCAGCGGCGCGGCCGACCTGTTCGTGTTCGTGGTGGGCTATGGGGTGGCCATCATCTACGGCAGGATGGCATTCGAGCGCGGCTATGTCGTTGCCGCGACCCGCATCTTCCGCCGGGTCTGGCGGCTTTATGCGGCCTATGTCGTCCTGTTCGTGATTTATATCGACGCCATTGCCTACGTCGCCTCTCAATCGATGGCGCCTGAGATCATCGAGGAATACAACATCTCGGGAATTCTCGAGCACCCGCTGCGCATCCTGGTCCAGGGATTGGTACTGCAGGAGGAGCCGCTCAATCTCGACCTCCTGCAGCTGATGATTCCGTTGATGGCGTTCTTCCCGTTCGCCTTGTGGGGTCTGCTACGACACCCGAACCTGACGCTGGCTGCCTCGGTCGCGCTGTATCTCGCGGCGCGCTGGTTCGGCTGGAATTTTCACGCTTTTCCCGACCGGGAATGGACGTTCAATCCGTATTGCTGGCAGATGCTGATGGTGCTGGGCGGCTGGTTCGCGGTCACCGGCGCCTCGGGCCACGGCTTGCGCAATCTGTCCTGGCTGCGCGCACTCGCGGGTGTCTATCTGCTGTCGGCGATGGCCATCACCTTGATGCGCCATTCGCCGGCGTTGTCCGCCTATCTCCCTGATGTCGTGCTCAACGGCATCTCGCCGACCGACAAGGAAAATCTCGCGCCCTATCGCGTGGTCCATTTCCTGGCGCTCGCCTTCATCGCAACCTATCTCATTCCGGCCGACCATCCGGGGCTGCAATTGAAGCCGCTCCGGATGGTCATCAAATGCGGCGAGGAATGGCTCGCCGTGTTCTGCGTCGCCGTATTCCTGTCCTTCGCCGGTCATCTCATCCTGATCACCGGCGCCAATCTGGTCGTGATGCAGATCGGCGTGAGCCTCGTCGGTTTCGCTGCGATGACGGCTGTGGCCTATTATATCTCCTGGTCGAAGCGGCAGGACGAGCCGGCGGCCTTGCGTCAACGGGCCTAGCCGCAACGACCGCGCGATTTCGCTAGGCCGGAGCCCCCCGCTACGCTATGCGTGACGAGGCTGCCGCGGAATGGCGGCCTCTGCACGAGGAGAGACCGGCTTGGTCATGGCGAAAGACACGAGCGATGCGGCCGAGGGCGCTCCCCGGCGCGGCCGGCCGCGTTCGATCGAGACCAGCAACGCCATTCTCGAAAGCGCCTACGCGCTGATGGCCGCAACCGGCCTTGTCGCAACCACGATTGATGCGATCGCACGCCATTCCAACGTCTCCAAGATGACGATCTACAAATGGTGGCCCTCGCGAGAGGCGCTGCTGATCGACGCCTTTCTCCATCACGCAGCCCAAATGCTGCCGCTGCCCCCGGTGAGCGCGGGCACGCCCGCGGCGCGCACGCGCCGCCATGCCGCGGCCTATGCCGAAGCCTTGCAGGGCGAGTTCGGCAAGGTGCAGCTGGCCGTCATCTCCGAATGCATCTCGAAAACCGGCTCGGCCGAACTGTTCTATGCCCGCTACCTGCAATTCCGCCGCGACGCGCTGGTGAAGATGATTGCCGCCGGGCAAAAGGATGGCAGCATTCTCGCCGAAGGCCCGCCGGAAGATCTGTACGACGCCATCTATGGCAGCCTGTTCTACCGCTACGTCTTCGGTATCGCGCCGATCACGCCGGCCTACGCGCGCAATCTGGTCGACCTGGTGCTGCGGCCGAAGTTCTAGACCGGCGCTAGATGCGGCCAATCTCATCCCTCTTTCGACAGGAGCACCATTCTCGTCATGATCAAACGCATCTCGCCGTACGAAGGCTTGCTCCACGAAGTGGTCGAGCACGCAGGTGTGCTTTACATCGGTGGAATCGTCCCCGAGGACACGAGCCTCGATATGTCTGGCCAGGCTCACGATGTGCTCGGCCAGATGTCGCGCCTGCTGGCGACTCTCGGATCAGATATGTCCAAGGTCTTGCAGGTGACCATCTTCATGACCGACCTGAGCGAGAAGGCTGCGTTCAATGCCGCCTGGAAGGCGCATTTCGCCGAAGCTCACCTGCCGGCGCGCGCCGCCGTCGGCGTGGCCGATCTCGGCCCGAACGTCAAACTCGAGATGACGGCAATGGCGGCTCGACCCGGCTAGAATTCAAGCTCCGGCACGAGATCTACTTCGCGGGCCGCACCGGCGCCGAGATCTTGTCCGTACGGTCGCGCTCGGTCATATCAACGACCGTCTCCATCGGCGCCGTCAGCTCGTAGACATAGGACACGTCGGTGAAGTAGCGCTTGGCGGTGCCGCCAAGCGCTTCCGGAGCGACCCGGTCGAGCAGGATCAGGCCGAAATCCGAATCCGGCCGGCGCGTCGCCTCGCTGGTGTTGAACTCCTCCCAGCGGAAGTGGAAGATCTCGCCATTTTCTTCGCCCGTCACCGTCCAGTTCGCGGTGATATGCGGATGCTTGCCGACCAACGACAAGCCTTCGTCCGAATGCGACGCGAGTTCGAAGAACAGCAGCGACAGGCTCTGGGCGGCGCGCGCACTGACGGCGATGTCCGGGCCGCTGACGGCGATGCGATCGGCGTGCGGAATGGCGCGCGCCTCGAACAGTCCCTTGAGCTTGACGCCCTGCCACTGACTCTCGCTGAGCAGCGAGACCACGTTGGACATGGCGTGGATGCGGCCGATCAGGAGCTCGCGCGCCACATCGATGTCCGACCCATGGCGCAGCGTGCGCGTCACGATCGACTGGATCACCGCGAGAATGTTCTTCACGCGATGATTCAGCTCGTCGATCACCGCGGTCAGCCGCCGCTCGAAGCCGATCCGCACCTGGATCTCGCGGCTGAGTCTCAGATTGTTGTAGGCGACGTAGCCGAACAGGCCGCACACCATCGCGGTGATCGCAAAGCCGATGGCGGCGACAATGATCGCGGTCTGCTCGGCGCGACGCGCCGAATTGGACTTGGCGTAATAGCCGAGCTGCCAGTCCCGGCCGCCGAAGCTGATGGTGCGGGTCGCCGACGGCGACGGCCCCTCCGGCGACGTCATGCGGGTGGAGACGACGCCCTGATCGTTGGCAACGAGCTCGCTGCCTTCCTTGCGCGGGTCCTTCAGCGCGACAGAGAACAACGACAAATCGTCATTCGTCAGCATCAGTGAGGCCAGCTCGTAAGAAAACGTGACGAAGCCGGCCGGCTCGGTTGCACCTTCGGGAATGACGGGGGCCGCCACAATGACGCCGATCGAACCGTTGTCGCGCAGCAGCGGCACGGGGTCTGAGGCGATCGATCGCTTCTCGACCCTGGCGCGCGTCAGCATCGCGCTGCGAACGGGATCGTTATCGTAGCTACGACCGAGCAACCCCTTGGTCTCGTCGCTGCGCGGCTCGAGGTCCATCAGCACGTCGATCGGCTGGGTCAGGCTTGCCGGGTCGATCGGCCTGTCGCCGTAGTCGCGTATCTGCGGCTTCGGGAAGCCGGCGGCCGCGAGCGCGGTCTGTGCCGCGGCAAGTTCGCTCGGCTGCAGACGGGCAACCCAGCCGGCCACGACGAAATCGGTCTTGAAGGCGTAGATGGCCGAGCGCAGCGGCTCCAGCATGTTGGGCTTCAGCACCGAGGGCGCGCGGAACAGGCCTGACGCGACACGCGCCAACAGCTCGCGCTCAGTCGACCTGTCCTGGACCAGGCTCGCATGAACATCGATCGCGCGCGCCAACGCGATCCGGTCCAACGCCAGCTCCTGGTCGTGAACGCGATACGCGGCCAGCCCGGAGAGCAAGGCTCCGAGCAGAGCGATGAAGCCGATGATGAAACCCAGCCGGACCACGGGACTACTCAACCGAAAGCGGGAGGTCGGCAATAAACGCGGAGCATATCAACGCCGCTCGAACGGCCATGTGCCGAAACAGGGTGGGGCCCCGTGAAAGAGATAATGACGGAGGAGGCATCTATACGCAACTTGGGTCGCCCAAAAAGCTTAATCTGCCCCCGATCGTCAAGCCGCGGCTTTGGTCCGGGCACCGGAGGTAGACAATCGCTACGTCCGAATTTAGTTCCGCTTGGCCGGCCTTGCCTCAGACGTTAACGTTAGAAAATGCCTGCGCCATGTCGCCGCGGCCCGTCAGCCCGCCCGTTTCAATCCACCTTTAGCCTCGATGAAGCCGACGATACGGTCGAGCCCTTCGCTCTTCTTCAGGTTGGTCATCACGAAGGGACGCTCGCCGCGCATGCGCTTGGCGTCGGTGTTCATCTTCTCGAGGGACGCCCCGACATGGGGCGCGAGATCGATCTTGTTGATGACCAGGAGGTCTGAGCGGGTGATGCCGGGACCGCCTTTGGACGGGATCTTGTCGCCGGCGGCCACATCGATGACATAGATCGTGAGGTCGGCGAGCTCCGGGGAAAAAGTGGCAGCGAGATTGTCACCACCGGATTCGATCAGCACGAGGTCGAGCTCGGGGAATTTCGCGCGCATATCCGCTACGGCGGCGAGGTTCATCGAAGCGTCCTCGCGGATCGCGGTGTGCGGGCAGCCGCCGGTCTCGACACCGGCGATGCGGTCCGGCGTCAGCGATCCCGATCGCACAAGGAACTCCGCATCCCATTTGGTGTAGATGTCATTGGTGATCGCGGCGATGTCGTAGCGCTCGCGCATGGTCTTGCAGAGCAGATCCATCAACGCGGTCTTGCCCGATCCGACCGGGCCACCGACGCCGACACGCAACGGGCCGTGAGAAGTTGTCATGTAATTGCTCTCTCTTGATGTCGTCCCGGCGACAGGATGGCCTCGTGCTCACGAGCGAAACAGCCGCGTATATTGCGTTTCGTGCCGCATACCGGCGAGATCGGCGCGAAAGGTCGCGCTGCCGAGATCGTCCAGCGTCGCATTCAGCGCACGATTGGCGGTCGCGGCAACAGCAGCTTCCAGTTTCACCAGCACACGCTGGCTGTCGGTCTGGCCCAGCGGAATGAGGCGGCTCGCGGCCGAAATCCAGTTCGAGACCAGCGTATGCAGGAAGGCGTGCAGCGTCGGTGCCAGCGGTACGCCGTGCAGCGCGGCGACGACCCCGACGGCGACGGGATAGACCAATGGCGTGCGGCATGCCGCGACCATGGCATCCAAACCCTCGGCATCCCACGCGGCGCGGGAGATGTCGATGAAGGCACGGCCCTGCGAGGTCGTCTCGAGCTGCCGCTCGCGCGACGGCACAAAGGCGGCCGCGAGCTCTGCGATGTCATTCAAGGCGGCGTCTTCGCCGGCTTCAGCGGCGCGGTAGGCCTGGACCAGGAACGTCGCGTCGCAAAAGCCCGAGCCGTCACCGAGCATGGCATCGAGCCAGTCGGCGAGCGTCGCGATATCGGTGATATCCCCGGCTTCGACCGCCCATTCGATGCCGCTGGAATAGGAGAAGCCGCCGACGGGGAACGCCGGCGACAACCACGTCATCAGCCGGTACAGCGCCGCCGCCTCACGCTCGGCGAGGTCGCCCGCGCCGACAGGCTCATTTGTGGTCATGAGCATGCTTGTGGCCGTGGTGATGGTCGGGATGGTCGCAATGATCGTCGTGATGGTGGTGATCGTGGCCATGGTCATGCGCGGCATGGTCATGGCCGTGGCCGTGGTCGTGATGATCATGGTGATGATGGCCATGACCGTGGTGACCATGATCATGATGCGCATTATCGTCGTGCGCATGCGCATGGCCAGCGTCGGCATAGGCGCCCCCTTCGGGATCGAACGGTGCCTCGATCTCGACCACGCGCGCGCCGAGGCCCTTCACCATCGCCTCGATCACGTGGTCGCGGCGAATACGCAAGGCTTTGGCCATCAGCTGCGTCGGCAGATGGCGGTTGCCGAGATGCCAGGCAACGCGGATCAGGTGGTGCGGATCGCGACCACGAATCTCGAGCAGCGGCTCGGGCGCCGCGACCACCTCGACCAGCCTTCCGTCCTCCAGCACCAGCGCATCTCCGCCGCGCAGCGCGACGGCGTTCTCCAGGTCGAGCAGGAACTCGAGCCCCCGCGTCCCCGTCATCGCCATGCGGCGGCGGTGCCGATCGTCGAAGTCGAGCACGACCGTATCCGCCGGCGTTTCCGTGAAGCGGTGCTGTCCCCTAACCTGCGTCGCCCGGATCATGCGCTGTTACCTCGTCTCGACCTTCTCGGGCGTGATGATCTCGATCTTCGGCGGAGCGGTAAAGCACTTCACCGCGACTCGACCGAACGTTTTCATGTGTTCCTGGGCGCGATGCGGCACCAGCGCCTCGGCATTTTCCCACTGCTCGACGAACACCATCCTGGTGGGATCGGTGACGCTCTCGTGCAGATCATAGGCGATATTGCCGGGCTCTTTCCGCGTCTCCTTGATGCAGGCGATGGCGGCGGCAATGAATTCGGCGCGGGTTTCAGGCTTGATGGTCAAGGTAGCAACAACGTAG
>NZ_JADFUE010000052.1:0-45478 GCF_054967145.1 Bradyrhizobium sp. UFLA06-24 | reverse complement strand
ATGGATGCCGCGGCGACGCGCCACGCGAACAAAATAGGCGTCAAGCGTCATTCAAAGGGCGGCAGAGCTACGCTTACGTTTGCTTCGCCGGTGTGAATACAGAACCTAGGCCGCCAGAGTCGGCCGCGATATCGGCGGCGCGGGTAATCTTGAACCGCCGCGGGTTTGCCAAGACGACGGACAATTTTTGCCGGAGGTCCAGGCCCGAGCGATCGTCACCACTTTGAGTTTCCGCTTTTCCAGTCTAGGCCAGCCTATCGGCAGCCATCCGCCTCGCCGCATGCCCTTGTGCATGCAACCAATTCAGGAAGGTTACGCTCTCACAATTAAGCCCGCTGGTCGCTCCTCGGACGCTTCGTTTCCTCGCTCGAGCAGCTATTCCGCTTTATCGATGCTCCCTGACCGAAGAGAACCATGAGATCGACGACAGTTAGATGGATTGATTTCGAGCGAGCGAACAGGGTGAGCGAGTACACGATCATTATTTGCTCGGATACACCGGTGGCTCTTAGTGAGCTCAACCGTTCGTTGCTCAGATATTCCAATATGAGGAATTGTGCACTGCGCTGCAATTCGGCGGCAGCATGGAACTGCTGACTTGCCTAGCGTCCAATTCCTTGTCGTGCATACTCAAGAAGCCCCGGCCGAGAAGACCCTAGAAGGTGAAGAGCCGGAGCTTTATGGGAGGACAAGGATGCGTAGTGATTACGTCAAATTCACTTGTTCGGTCGCTATCACGGCGGCAACGTTTCTAGCTCTGTCTGCCGCCGCCAATGCCCAAAAGAAATACGATCCCGGAGCAAGTGATACCGAGATCAAGGTCGGCAACATCATGCCGTACTCAGGTCCGGCATCAGCTTACGCCACCATTGGGAAAACAGAGGCGGCCTACTTCAACAAGATCAACTCTGAAGGGGGCATCAACGGTCGCAAGATCAATTTCATCTCTTATGACGACACGTACAGTCCGCCAAAGACGGTCGAACAGGCTCGCAAGCTAGTAGAGAGCGACGAGGTGCTACTCATCTTCAACCCCCTCGGAACGCCCGGCAACACCGCAATTCAGAAATACATGAATGCCAAGAAGGTCCCTCAGCTGTTCGTGTCGACAGGCGCCGCTAAGTGGAATGACCCGAAGAACTTCCCTTGGACGATGGGGTGGCAGCCGAGTTATCAGGTCGAAGCTCGCATCTATGGCAAGTACATCCTCCAAAACTACCCGGGGAAAACGATCGCGGTCCTCTACCAGAATGACGATTTCGGCAAGGATTACGTAATCGGGCTAAAAGACGGCCTCGGCGAGCAAGCCGGCAAGCTCATCGTAGCAGAAGCAGCGTATGAGACGAGCTCGCCGACAGTCGATTCTCAGATCGTCCAGATCAAAGGTGCAAACCCCGACATTTTCGTTAACATAGCAACGCCCAAATTCGCGGCTCAAGCCATCAAGAAGATCGCTGAACTGAACTGGCATCCAGTGCAGTTTTTGACCAATGTTTCTGCTTCCATTGGAGGTGTAATTAAGCCTGCGGGTTATGAGGCCAGCCAGGACATCCTATCTACGGCATACCTTAAAGATCCGAAGGATGCTGAGTGGAAGAATGATCCCGCTATGAACGAGTGGCGAGCCTTCATGACAAAGTGGTATCCTGAAGGCGATCTTGACGACTCTGCAACTGTGTTCGGCTATGGCGTTGCCAAAGGTTTGGAGCAAGTGCTTCGGCAATGCGGTGACAATCTCACGCGTGAGAACGTCATGAAGCAGGCAGCCAACCTCGATTTCGAGATCGGCATCTACTTGCCGGGAACTCGGATCAAAACGAGCCCGACTGACTTCGCTCCGATCGAACAGCTTCAAATGATGCGGTTCAAGGGAGAAAGCTGGGAGCGATTTGGCCCGGTTATGAGCGGGGAGAAAGGCTCCTAGGGCTGCTCTTTCGCCCATCGGCGCTGGCTCGCATAGCTCTTAACGTTGGGACAATGCGAGCCAGTGCCCTTATCGATGCGAGGCAATTCAGTTCGGCCTGGTTACATTCGATTGACTCACCCGATGTGTCGTTAAAATGCTCAGTGGGGGCCTAGGCGACATTCTTTCTACCTCTGAGGTTTCATGGCGCGAACATGAGATCGCAACGCCAATATCAGAGATTGCAGGCATACGACCAGACGTGACCAAGCACGTCCTGACAGAACTATCGACAACAGCGCTTTGACAGCACGGCACGGGCGGCTTGCGCCGCTCCACGATGTGACCGATAGCCGCTAAAACTGGCATACCCGGTTATAAGTGATCGCGCTGCATTACAGACCTGCCGCGACGCGGAGCGCATCCGATCTTGGACTACCGCTCATACCGCTCCTTCGCTATCGCGCTCACGCTAGCGCGCATCAGGCTATAGAGCCGGCCGACCACAAGCTGCAGGTGCTTCATCCGGCCCTTCGGCATCGGCCGCGCTTGCAAGCGCGGACGGCGTAGGCGCGGAAATAGTCGAACGCGTCTGCCTGGTCGGTAAACGCCTGTTCACCCCGATAGTTCGGCCGCGCTGTCAAAGGTCGTCGGATAAAACGTCCAGGTCGCGGGCGGGCGCGCGGCGCGAGCTCTATCGCTCCAAAATTACATGGACAGGGTGGGCGGATTAGCCGCTCTTCAAAGCACGGTTACGTCGCAACAGGCACGACCAAGACGATCCCTGAGGAACGATTCAATATAGCGTGAGTTCGTCCTTAAATTCGAGAGAAATAGGACAAAGAGAAATATGAGGGTGGATCGATGACGCGATCGGTGGAGGAGTTGAGACGCGAGTCTGAGCGCACACGCGCAGAGCTGGCGACTACGGTAAGTCTGCTGAAAGAGCAGATATCGGACACCGCTGACGACATTCGCCATAAGGTCTCCCCGCAGCACATCAAATCCGAAGTCACCGAATATGTCAGCCAAAAGACCCAGAGTTGGGTCGACGGGCTCAAGCAGCAAATCATGGACAATCCGATGCGCGCGGTGGCCGCGGGCGCCGCAGTGGGTTTCCCGCTGCTCCGCCTGGTGCGAGGTACGCCGCTGCCGCTTCTCATGATCGGGGCCGGGCTGGCCCTGACTTCGAAGACAGTGCAGGATCGCGCGGCAGACGTCACCGGTCCGGTCATGGACAAAGCGGAGCAGATGCTTGGGGACGTGACGGAGGTCGCCCGGGCCATGCAGGGCGAGGCCAGGGAGACACTATCCTCCGCCCAAAGCCGAGCCGCCGGGTCGGCTGCTGACGCGCAGGACAAGGCCGCTGGTCTTGCCTCGGATCTGCGGGCGAGCGCGGCGCAGGCTGCCAACTTCGCAAGTGAAAAACTCAAGAGCAGCATGGATGCAGCCAAGGACGCCGCTGCGAACGCGCCTGAGCAGACCCGACAGACCATCGGCGACAATGCCGCGCTGATTGGAGGCTTGGGCATCGCGATCGGCGCCATCATTGCTGCCGCCCTTCCCGAGACGAAGGCTGAAGCCAAGGTGATGGGTAGGGCAAGTGACGGAATGAGGCAGGCTGCGGCTGCTGCCGCGCAATCCGGATTCGAGGCGGTGAAAAACGCGACCACATCTGCAGCCGATGCTGCGACGCAAAAGGTCACCGACGCTGATCTCGGCAGCCATGCCAGCCGTATGACGCAGAACATGGCGGACACTTTGAAAGAGGCAGCCGAAGACGTGGTCAAAGCTGCCTTTAGCCCCTCTCAAACCAACACTTGAAGGAAGACCGTCATGAGCGATTTGGACCCACACAACGTCACTGAATTCGGGAAGAACCAGAACAGGGGCACCGCGAATGATCTCAAAGAACAGCTTAGCGATGCCGGAGCGGAGATGAAGCAGCGCGCGGGCGATGCTTTCCAGGCATCGGCCGGTCTTGCACGGGACAAGTTCGGGGAGGCCGCAGATGCCGCGAAGAGCGTCGCGGACGGGGCCGTTGACCAGATTCAGAGCCAGGCTCGCGAGCAGCAGCGCTCCGGCGCCGAATTCATCGAGCGCCTGGCAGGCAATATTCGCGAAGCCGCCCGCGCGTTTGAGGCAGACGTGCCGTTTGCGGCGCGGGGAATCGATTCCGCCGCCGACTATGTCGAGAACTCTGCGCAGAAGATCCGGGAAGGAAGCTTCAGAGATCTCCTCGAGGGTGCCACCGATTTTGCCAAACGTCAGCCCGCCGCCTTTCTCGGGATATCAGTGCTGGCAGGCTTCGCCGCCGTCCGCTTCTTGAAAGCATCAGGAGGGCAGTCCTCATCCGCCGGGCAGAGCAAGATGACGGGCAGTTCGTCTTCGGGAGAGGGTCAGCAGCCGGGCGGGAGCTCGTTCGGGGCGGGCCAACAAGCCTGGGCTCAGGAATCCACCCAGGGCAGCTCTAATACGAAACAAACCTCGTCGGCACAGGGCGGCACCGTACCATGAGCATCGAGCGCGACATCAAAACCAGCCAGGGCGAATTCAGGGCTATCTCAACACTGCTCGCCGATGCCATGTCGCAGTTCGCCAAGCTGTTCCAGAATGAAATAGACCTGGCAAAAGCGGAGCTCGGCGACAAGCTTCAGAAGATCGCCGGGGCGTTAGGCCTAATCGTAGGCGGCGCCGTTTTGGTGATCCCGGCGATCGTCATGGCGCTTTTCGCCTTGTCCGCAGCATTGATCTCCGCGGGATGGTCGCCGCCGGTTTCCTATATGACCTCAGCAATCATCGCGGCGGTGATCGCCGCGGTGCTGGTTGCCATCGGTATCAACCGCCTTGATGCGCGACATCTGGCCCCCCGGGAAACGATCGGCCAGCTCGAAAAGGATAAGGATACCGTGAAGGGAATGGTGCGATGACCGGCACAAAAACCAGCTTTATGGACAGTTTGGTTATCGCCGCCAGGGAAAACCCCCTTGCCGCCGCGCTGATCGGGGGCGGAGCGCTCTGGTTGCTCGCCGGCGACCAAAGGGTCAAGAGCGCGGCCCGATCGGCGACAGAGACCGTTACATCAACCGCCGACGCTGCAACGGGCGGTCTAACGGGCGGTCTCAGGTCGGCGGCATCCGCCGTCAAGCAGACTGTGGCGCCTCCGACCGCACCTGAAATGGACGACGACAGGTCGATGGGCGTCGGAGACACGTTTCGTGGCGCCACCGCTGCCGGTTCCGATGCTGTGTCGGGAGCTGCCGACAACGTCCGCGACCGTTTCGACGAGGGCGTCGCCTTCGCGCAGGAGCAATTCAGCAAGCTCGGCAGTTCGTTTCCGGACAGACAAACCGTCAACAGCGCAAAATCGTCGCTTGCCGATATGCTTGAACGGCAACCCCTCGTGCTCGGTGTCGTGGGTGTCGCGATCGGAGCTGCAGTTGCGGGCGCGTTTCGCACGTCCGATATGGAGAACAAGTATATCGGCGACGTCAGCGACGACCTGAAGGCGGATCTGAATCGACGCGCCGGTGCAGTCTCGCAGGCTCTCCGGGAAGCTTCGGACACCGTCGTCGCAGAGATCAGCGACACCGGGGCGGAACTGGTGGACCGCCTCAAGCAAACTGGCTCGGATGCTGCCGCAGCAGCGCGTGCCGAGGTGAAGTCTTCTTGATGAGCGTTATCGCAGGTGCGTGCTGACGGCGGCACGCTCCCGCGAACTCATCAGGCAGCATGGTTGAGGCAACATACTTGCTCAGCAAGAAGCCTGGCCTTTTGCTTTTCAGATCGCGCGCTTTTGTCGCCCAGCGAATAGGCCATACACAAAGAGCACGATAATGGCGCCGAACACGGCACCAATGAGTCCGGCACCCTCTCCTGGACGGTACCAGCCAAGTGCTTGGCCAAGATAGGTGGCAACGAAGGCGCCGACGATGCCGAGAATAGTCGTAAGGATGAACCCTGAGGGTTCGTTGTCACCCGGCATGATGAATTTTGCGATCACGCCTGCGATAAAGCCGATGATAACCGTCCAAATAATGCTCATGCTCCACTCCTGATAATCGATGGGGACCGTTCAACGGCTATGAGTTTGGTAGGCGCCCCTCGGGCGTATACTTGTCGATCGCCTGTGGCAGCTCACGCGATAGCCTTGCGAGGATTTCTTCTTGAGAGAGCCCGGTCTCCTTCTCGAGCTTTTCCAACACTTCGGGCCCGATTGCTTCCCGGAGCTGCGGGGGCGAAATCTCCTTGTTTGGCCCAGAACTGACCCAAGACTTGGCCGTGTCTCCATGGCCATTCTGGTTGAAGTTTTCCAGGAGTTCGCCAATTCCTCCCTGAAGCAGGCCCGCAACGCCCGCGCCGCTCAACATACCTGTAAGATTTCCGAGAAGGCCGCCGAGCGGCTGCTGGCGGTTGGCTGGCTCCAGCGATCCAGCGCCTGGCCCTCTAAGCAACTCCGCCAGCTTGTCGCGATTCTGATACCCGGCAATCGCCAGCATTCCGAGAAGTGCGGTCATGGAGGGCATTCCGCGGCTCATCTTAGGGCTCCTCAACAGGTTGAGAAGTTGAACTTGGAGGAGACCGGGGTGTTCCTATCCGCCGCCCCTGCAAGCGTTGCGCTGAACCCGGCGCCAGAGAGGGTGTGGGTAGACGCGAGGCCTCTTGGACTGGCACAAAAGTCGGAGCTCCTTGCTTATGGCCATCACCCGTCTGCGGCTCCCAAACGATGACTGCGGGCGTGGGAACGTTTGGAAGAACGGCGGGTTCGGCTAAGCGCCGCGCCGCTTGCGGGGTGCCTGCCTCATAGGGCCGCCATGTCTCATGCGGATCGCTCCCCGTCCTGGGAAGAAGAAAATGTCCCAGCCGCCGCCAGTCCGGCTTCGACCATCTTATCGCTGCAGATTGGCGTCATCATCGTAGCTGCGCTCTATTTTGCAAGAGAGGTGCTCGTACCGATCACCGTCGCGGTTCTTCTATCGTTCGTGCTGTCTCCACTGGTGAACTTCCTTCGCCGGTTGCGGCTTGGCCGGATCCCGTCGGTTCTCATCGCCGTCCTCCTTGCGATCGGGATCATCGCTGTCATCGGCACCATCATCGGATCTCAGGTCGCGCAATTGACGCGTCATGCCCCGGAATATGCTTCGACGATCGAGAAGAAGGTCTTGACCGTGCGGGAGTTAGCCTTGGATAAGATATCAGGCGTAGTTGAGCATTTTGGTTATGACGTAAAGTCCGGGCAAACCTCCACCACGCCGCCTTCGACGCCCAGGGCCGACTCCCCCCCTCGCGAGCAGCCAGCGCCCGGTGCCCAGCCATCAAATCCGTTAGCGCTGCTGGAAAAATATCTGTCGCCGGTCCTGTCACCATTCGCCACATTCGGGATCATTGTGGTCGTCGCCATTTTTGTGCTGCTGCAGAAGGAGGATTTGCGCGATCGTATGATCCGATTGTTCGGCTCCACGGATTTGCATCGGACGACCGTGGCGATGGATGACGCCGCCAAACGATTGAGCCGCTATTTCCTGGCACAACTTGGGTTGAATTCGGCATTCGGACTCGTCATCGGAGCAGGCCTTTATTTGATCGGTGTGCCCAACCCAATTCTCTGGGGCATTCTTTCCGCATTGCTGCGATTTGTGCCCTACATCGGCTCGTTCATGTCGGCAGGCCTGCCCATCGCACTTGCAACGGCGGTTGACCCCGGCTGGTCCATGGCGATTTGGACGGCCGCACTCTATGTGGTGGTCGAACTGCTGGTGAGCCAAGGCGTTGAACCCGTTCTCTACGGCCACAGCACCGGCCTCTCGCCTTTTGCGGTCGTCGTTTCCGCCATTTTCTGGAGCTGGCTCTGGGGATCGATCGGACTAGTGCTTTCGATGCCTCTGACATTGTGCCTGGTCGTTCTTGGCAGATACGTGGACCGGCTTGAATTTCTTGACGTTCTGCTTGGCGATCGGCCACCGCTGACCCCGGTCGAGAGCTTCTATCAGCGAATCCTGGCAGGAGATGCCGACGAGGCTCAAGACCATGCGGAGCTCCTGTTGGACAAGCGCTCCTTGTCTTCCTACTACGACGAGGTTGCGCTCAAGGGCTTGCAGCTTGCTGCGAATGACGCGGAACGCGGCGCGATCGGTCACCGGCAACTGGAGAAGGTCAGGAATACGATCCTCGGCCTGATAAGCGAGCTGTCGACCTACGATGACGGCCATCCGCCTTCCTCCGGAGAGCCGCCGGCTGGAACTCCGAAAGACCAGCAACGCATTGCGGAAGCGCCTCCGCCGAAGACCATCTTGAACCCCCGCTCGCTCTCGGCCCCGTGGCAGGGCGAGCGGCCGGTGTTATGCCTTGCGGGCAAAGGTCCCCTCGACGAATCCGCGGCTGCGATGCTGGCGCAACTGCTCGACAAGCACGGTCTCGGAGCAAGGGTGGCGAGCTATCATGAGGCGTCGCGAGAAGGGATCAGCTCTTTGGAGGTAACGGGAGTTGCAATGGTTTGCATCTCGTACCTTGACATCCAGGGCAATCCTTCGCATTTGCGCTATTTGCTGCAGCGACTGAGGCGCAGGCTCCCTGATACCCCCCTTCTCGTCGGGTTATGGCCCGCCGACGACGAGGTTCTCAAAGATAAAGCAGTGCAGATGGCCGTGGGGGCTGATTATTACGTCAGTTCGCTGCGAGCTGCTGTAGATCTGTGTGTGGCTGAAGCCCAGAAGGGATCCCGGCCAACAGCATTGTCGTGAATGGCAGGCAAGAAGCAGGCGTACGACGGCGCATGATCTCCACCTGCTGTCCTTCACCGGCCTTGCGCGGCGCCCACCGTGTCAGCGACGCGTGCGCCCCGTGCGCCCAGACTGGTTGGAGGCCCGGTCGTTGTATCGCGAGCGGTCTGATGCTCCATCTCGGCATCGATTTCGGCGCCAAGGAGGACGACGATGGCCGAAATCCATAGCCAGGTCATGAAGCCAATGACGGCCCCAAGCGAACCGTACGTCTCATTGAACTTGCCAAAACTGGCAGCGTACCAGGAAAACAAGCCGGAGACCGCCAGCCAAAGCAGCGCGGCGATCGCGCTACCCCACGTCACCCAGCGCCATTGGGCGGCTTCCCGGCTCGGGCCATAGCGGTAGATCAAGGCCAAGGCCAGCGTGAGTACCAGAAACATCGCAGGCCATCTGCCGATACGAAGTAGAAGGTCGGCGGTATTGGACAAGCCTACATAGTTGAGGAGCACCGGAACAGCGACGATGGCGCCGAGAGCCGCCAGGATGAATAATATACCCCCGATCGTGAAGCTCAGCGAAACAGCATTCAGCTTGAAGAAGCCGCGCTTCTCGTCCTCTCCATGGACGATGTTCATGGTGTCGAAAAGCGACTTCATGGCCGCATTCGCACTCCAGAGAGATGTTGCCAGTCCGATCAGGAAAGTGATGCCGAGCGTGTGGGAGCCCTTTGACGCCACGCGGGTCAGCTGCTCTCTCGCAACCTCCAGCGCCCCGCCCGGCAGGAATCCGCCGAGCTGATCGAGGTGTTTGCCGATGGTCATGGGATCGGAGAACAGTCCGTAAACCGCAACCAGCGCCGCGATCGCGGGAAAAATGGCAAGTATGCTGTAGTAGGTCATGCCTGCAGCGAGGGCTAAGATGCGGTGCTTCGAGACGTTGGAATAGACCCGCAGCAGGATATCCTTCCATCCCTTCGCGGGGATCTCTGACGGAGAGGTGGCATGCCGGCCGCGCTCTTCTCCTCCATCTTGTGCGCCGGCTCTGGCGGCACGAGCGGGTGACTTTTCGGCGAGTCGCGCCTGGCGCTCCGGCGGTGCCACACGCTCCACCACAAATGCGACCACAAGCAGCCCGATCGCGGTGGCCAGTCCCCAGCTACTGAGGTTTTCTTGCTCGCCTGATTTGGCCCAAACGTTCTTCATGGTGCTCTCCGAGCATCCAATCAAATCGGACCGCCGGTGTTCCTTTTTTTGAGTTCATGGAGCGCTAAAGCAAGCAGGACGCGCTCTATCGAATGCTCGTTCTGCAAGCTTCAGCTAAAGCTGAGCCGGAGGATGCCGCGATCGAGGTGGAACTTCTTTTCGAACAACGGCTTGTGTCGCCGAAAGGATCATCCATGGCTATAGACGCGTTCGCGGGCACCGCGCCCCTATTCCTTCCCGAGAGGTTCTTTGTCGGTCGCCTCGAAGGATGGGCGGTAATGGAAAGTCTTGTCGGAGGCCTCCTCAAGCGTGCGGCAATCACGGCTCACGGGGAATTGGACAGCGACACCGACACGGTCGTTTTCACTGAGACCTATACGTTCGATGACGGTCACAGCGATACACTGAGATGGACAATTCATAAGACGGCCGAAGGTCAATATACGTGGCATGAGAACCGGCTGGAAGGCGAAGCCGTCGGCGAGCAGGTCGGATGCGCGTTCCATTGGAAGTACACCCGAGATACGCCGCAAGGCGATGGCAAGTCTTTCAAACTGAACTTCGATGATTGGTTCTATGCGATCGATGATCATGCGTGCATCGTCCGCGGTAGCGCGGGGCGCGCTGGCATTCCATTCGCGACGGCCCATGTCACCTACAAGAGAATTTAGGCCATCAGGAAAATCGCGGTGATCATCGTGGATCACGTCCTAGACGCCGCAAGCGGAACTTTTGGCGCGAAACTCCAGCTGCTGAATCCCAACTACGCGATTCCGCCTGGCATAATTGTAAGATCCGCTTTTCAAATTGGAGCGTTAATCACCGGCTAACGAGCCACGAAGAGAGAATTAGTGCTGGAACGGGGGCGGCGCCTAAGGCGGGGTTTGAGCGCGCGACGGCAACATGCGATTGGCTTCGGCCACGGCTGAATCAAAAAGACTTGTCATCAGCGTAGATTATCGGAGGCGGTCTCCCCTGCATTAAAGTCGTGCTTTCCTCCTGCCAGGTATCCGATCCTCTGCGAGCCCGCAACATGTACGATGGAGTTCTGACCTAGGTCCCGGAGCCCTTGTTGCGATGGCGGTACAGCAAAAAGCCGAGCCCGCAGAACCCAAGAAGCATCATGGCCCAAGTTGAGGGTTCAGGGACGGCAGCAGCGCTCCAAATCAGAGCATGTGCTTGACCGTCCATTGTGCCGCCGTAGCCGACAATTTGACCGAAATCATTGATGCCGCGAGCGACGCTGTCAGTGCCGCCCTTCAGTTCATCTAACTGAACGATCGACGAACCATCCCACATCACCGCGAGGGGTCCGTCCGTTCGCATCTGATGGAACCAGCGACCTGGCCTAGTTCGTTAATCGAATATGCGACGCTACTTACGTCGGTCGCGGGCATCTGAAGTAAGGTAGGCGTCGACCCATTCCAGAGTGTTGCAAAAAGCGTGTCCTTCGCCATCGATGCTCTATCCGACCACCCGACCGACATCATTGACGTCTAGCGCCGTACTACCTGTCGTATTTGCCGGAAGGTTCAGCGCTGTGGGGATGTTGGCATTCCACACTGTTGCGATGCTCGACGCACCGGAATTGCTAACACCGACGACCCGGCCGAAATTGTTGATAGCAAAAGCGCTACTTGTCGAGGCGCCCGGAAGCGCCGGCAGAGCACTTGGAATCATTCCGTTCCAAACGGTTGCCACAGAATTAGTGGGAGTATCGACGTAGCTTGCGCCTGCGAACTCATCAGGCAACATACTTGCTCAACAAGAAGCCTGGCTTTTTGCTCTTCCGATCGCGCTCCTTTGTCGCCCAGCGAATATGTGAATCTGCGCGCGGTGCCGTCCGCAAGAAACTGCAACGCAGCCTTGGGGACAACGGCGGGCCTGTAGAGATCGAGTTGGAGTTTCAGTTCGCCAGTGGAACGCCATGTAGCCGCTTTCGCTTTACCCCGATAAGCCGACCTTCTCAGTGAGCGTCGAACTCCGCAGTCGGGCGCACGATTAAAAATCCATGCAGAGAGAATGACTTGATTATTGAAAGGGCCGCCGCCACGGATTTGGAAGAGCAAGCCCCCAGAATTTGCGCTGGCAAGAAGCTGTCGGCGATTGACGCAAAATGAATTAAGGTGGATATTCTAAGTGCGGTTTTTGGCTTTGTTTAATTGGAAGGAAGGAAATTCATTTAATTATCGGAGCGTCAAATGAGAAACCACATAGCACTTGTTGTCGTCCTGGCAGGAATTGCAAGCTTCGGAGACATACCCGCGAAAGCGGCGGACGTTGAAGGCTCGTCGAGCGGCATTTTTGTAAACCCACTGCCAGTTGGGGCTACCACGACAGGGGTTGGAACAAACAACTTCACGTACGGCCAGACAATCGACGTGCCGACGCGACTGACATTTACCGGCAATCCTTCGTTTGCAAGTGCGTTTGAGGTCCCCTTTTACGTGGGCACCCTTTTCTACCATAACGGCGCAATCTCGTTGGGAACGCAGGCAACATCTGTTGACCTTCAGCTAGCCACGAATTTCACGACCCCGAGCGCTCTTGGTTTGGTCACGAGTACATTTACGCTTGGCCTTGTGACAACACCGAACACGAGCGACCCAATCGCAAGCGCCGACTTTGTGAACCTTCCAAGTACCTTCACGCCAAGCATCTTCAATATCGGCGGGACGAACTACACCGTAACATTAGTGGACTTCCAAAACGTAGTGGGTGACGGCTTCCTTTCCTCCAGCAGCACCCAACTGCACGTTATTGAAGGCGGAAGCGCTACGGCGGATTTGTACGCCGAAGTCACCCGAGACACCTCGGGCGTAATAGGAGGCGTTCCTGAGACATCCACCTGGGTAATGATGCTCATTGGCTTCGCAGGCGTTGGCTTTGCCTCCTATCGCAATCGAAAATCATTCTCAGCACTGTCCGTCTGACGCTACGAAGATATGTCAAGACAGAAGCCGCCCATTGGCGGCTTCTTTAGTCTGTTGATTGTCAAAAATTGCGATCAGAAAGCTTCAACTATAAGCAGAACGGAGTTCCGCCTCGGGTCGATCGCTCCCTTCAGCGAGTTTGGCATTCCTTTTCGGTCTACCCCAGTAAGCGGACGACCGCGGGTCCTAACAGCACTGCGCGTTCGGGCCACAAATCTTGGCTTCTGTCAAACGCTTCTGCTGGAGCGACACTGGCAGGATGCGCCTGAAAGCTAGATTGGGCCATGCCTTGCCCACCAGCCGCAAGCTGCTGTGGTGCACTCAGAACGTCACACGCATCCCCGCATAGAACGCACGCGGCCTTGCCGGGCTCAGCGAGCGTGGGTCGGTGAAGGCGGCTCCGCCATTGGCGAAATTCGGCACCGCAGTGGTATCGAAGAAGGTGCCGTAGGTCGCGTAGCGGTTGTCGAAGATGTTGTCGACCTTGCCATAGAGCTGGACGTTCTTGCTGACCTGGTACGACGTGTGCAGGTTGAAGACGGCATAGGACGGCAGCTTGGCCTCGAGATTGGCTTCGTCGCCGGCCAGATACTGGCTGGAGACCCACAGCGCCTCGCCACCGATCTTCCAGGCGTCGGTCACGGCATATTCGATACCGGCCTTGATGCGGTGGCGCGGCACGGCCGGGATCTGGTTACCTGGCACGACTTGGATGAGGCCGCCGTTCAACACGGCGGTGGGGCTATTGGACGACAGCTCGAGAGCGTCGAGAAAACGCGCGTCCACGAACGCGTAGCTGGCGTGGAACTGGAGGGTGTCCGATTTGAGGTTGACCTCGGCCTCGAGGCCCTGCCGGCGCGTGTTGCCGACGTTCTGGAAGAAGCCAAAGCCCTGGCGTCCCGCCACGGGCAGACCCATGATGTCGTCATAATTTGTGGCGCGGAAGCCGCCGATCTTCCAGCCGAGCGTACCGATATTCAATTCCCTGGTGCCGCGCAGGCCAGCTTCGACCGTCTTGGACACCACCTGCTTCAGCGGTGGATCGGAGACCAGGAAGGAGGCGATCAAGCACGGGTTGTTCGGATCGGCACAACCGAGCTCGAGCGGCGTCGGCACGCGGTTGGCCTCGGAATAGCCGGCATAGGCGGTGAGCTCCGGCGTGATCTTGTAGGTGCCCCCGATAACAGGGTTGAAGCGGTCGTAGGTGTGATCGCCGTTGAGCGCGGTGCCGAGCTGGTCCTCCAGCGTGACACGGGCGTGGTTGAATCGGCCACCGCCGGTGATGGCGAAGGCATCGGTCACGTTGAACGTGTCGAGCGCATAGAGGCCGGTATATTGGTTGACGGTTCGTAGCGACACCGGTCCCATCTCGCCGGTCGCGGGGGTGCCGGACTGGCCGAGGAAAACCCCGCTGCCGCTGACCACGTAATCGGTGCCGATGGTTCCGAGCTCTGCGGTCGCATTGAATCGCGTGACGCTGGCATCGAAGCTGGCGCCGAGAACGAATCGGTTCTCATGATCGAACAACCTGTCCGTGTTGGTCGCTTGCCCGGACACCCCGAACGTTGTCGATCGCGTGGTCGTTCGGTCGAGTTCGCCGAGGAGGCTTCCGGTCGGGAAGGGATTGGCGAGCTGCGCCCCATTGAGACCGTTCGCAGGCGTCGTATCGTCGCCAAAGCAGAGCAAACCGACGGCGGCGCATTCCTGCACGCTGGTTGGGTTGCCGTCGACCACGCGCTGCTCGAACACGCGCGCATGGGCGGTGCCTTCGAACGTCCAGGTCGGCGTCGCCTCGACCTTGCCGGTGAGATTGACGTAGCCGACACGGTTGTTGGTGGTCTGCGGGTTGGTGTAGATCGCGCCCCAATATTGCTGCAGCAACTCGGCCGGAACGGTGGCGGAGGCGCCGAAATTGTTGTTGGCAAGCCCCATATTGACGTGGAATTCGCTGTCCCCGCCCTTGTAGCCGACATCGCCGTAGAAGCGCCGCACGTCCGACTGCGAGGAGGTGCGGAAGCCGTTGTCGTGCAGCCCTTCGAGCGCGGCATAGACGGCGTAGTTGGTGTCGACCTGCTTGCCCCATTGCGCCGAGCTCTGGATTCGGCCGAACGACCCGCCCATCGTGTCGATCTCGGCGCCCTGGTAGGTGAAGCCGTCCTTCATTTGCAGATTGACGGCGCCGCCGAGTGCATTGAGGCCGAAGGCCGGATTGTTGGTCACCACCGTGACCGACCGGATCGCTGCGGTCGGGATCAGGTCCCAATTGACGCTGTCGGTAAACGCTTCGTTGATGCGCACGCCATTCTGGTAGACGGCGAGCCCTTGCGGTGTGCCAACAATGGGCGAGGCAACAAAGCCGCGAAACTCGACATTCGGCTGGAACGGATTACCGCTCACCTCCGTGATGTTGACCCCGGCGACATTGTCACGCAGCGCATCGGTGACGTTCAGCGAACCGGTGCGCTTGATCTGGCTGGCATCGACCGCGTTGATGCTGGAGGGAATTTTGTCGACGTCGAGGCCCTTCGCATTGCCGGGCGCCGTCGGATAGACGTAGATGCGGTTCTTGGGCTTCCCGGAATTCACCACGCGCGCCGCCGTTCGCGGCGCGCTACGCCGCGCAGCCGGCTGTGGCGCCACCACCTCGATGGCGGGCAGATTCTGCACATTGGTGTCTTCGTCCTGAGCGGCCATGCCCGCGTCGGTCCAAAGCACCAGCCCCATCGACGAGGCGATCAAAAGCTTTCGCGCACCCATCCCCTGCCGTTCCCATTCCCCCGCGTCGGCTGTTTTGAACGTCGCCGATCGCGTGGAGAAGTGTAGTCGGCCCTCACGGATGCACTAGCCACAAAAGGTCGGGCAATATCCGCACCCGTTTTCCCGACCAAATCGGGAATTCTTCCCGATCGGAGATTTTCCTCATCGTGTAGGATCATGCCGCTGCGATCGGAACCAGCGCCTCGACGGTGACGCCGCCCTCGCCCGACACCAGATTGAGCGTGCCGCCCAGCGCGAGGATGCGCTCCCGCATGCCGACGAGACCGAAGCCGAGTTTCTGGCCCGGCTCCATGCCGTGGCCGTTGTCGCTGACCCGCACCCGGGCACAGCCTCGTCCGTCGCGACCGGGCTGCTCCGCCGGCTCGATCACCACGACGATCGCGGTGGCACCGGCATGGCGGAACGCATTGGTGAGCGCCTCCTGCACAACGCGGTAGATGGTGAGGTCGGCGGTCTCTCCCATGACGCCGAGCGCCGGCGAGATCGACGTTTCGATCGTCACGTCGGGATGCGATTCCCGCCACAGCCGCGACAGCGATTCCAGCGCCTTGCCAAGGCCAAGCTCGGCAAGGCCGACGGGCCTCAAGCGCTCCAGCACGCGACGGGTGAACTGCTGCAACGCATTGATCTGCTCCAGCAGGGCGCTGCCGTGCTTTCGCACGGCATCGACGCTTGGCGCCCGTCTGTCGGCCAGCTTCGCCAGCGCGCTGGCATGTGCACGCAGGGAGAACAGATATGGCCCGAACTCGTCATGCAGCTCGCGCGCGATCTCCTTGCGCTCGACGTCCTGCAGCGATACCGCGCGCTCGGCAAGCCGCCGCTTGTCCTCAACCGCCTCGCCGAGCGTTGCCGCGAGATGATTGAGTTTTGTGCAGATCGCGGCGAGCTCGGGTGCGCCGCCGGGCGTGACGCGGGCATTGTAGTCGCCGTCCTCGATCTCGGTCATGGTTCGCCCCAGTGACTCGAGCGGCGCGAGCGCCCGGCCGACGACATTCATCATGACCAGAAACAGCACCAAAGCGATTATGGATCCGACCTCGAGCTGCGTGAGAATCGCGTCCCAGATCTCGGCGATCTCGTCATTGGGATGCGAGGTGATGACGAGCGAGCCCGATGTGCCATGGACAGAGACCGGCACGCTGACGGCAGTCTGTTCGGGATGAACCAGGTTGACGAACCAGGCCGGCGGCCCGGGGGTGTCATCGTCGGTCTCGGGCCGCAGCGGCGTCAGCGGGTTCCCGCCGCTATCGCGGAGCCCAATGCTGACATGGCGAAGGCGATTGAGGTCACGCGCGATCTGGTTCAGCCGGGCATCGGGATCCGGCGCCTCGTTGAGATCGGCAACGATCATCTCGATGAACTCGCGCGCCAGCCGGATCACGCTCTGGTCCTCGGCCTGCACGCGGGGAGCGGCCTCCGCGACCTGGCGACCGATGTTGACGGCGAGCCCGAGCGCGAGCAGCAGCGCCAGCAGAAGGTTGATGCGCCCGCGCAAGGATAGATTTTGCCACATTGCTTTCGTCTGCCCTAGCCCTGGGATCGCGTGCACCTGTCCGATAGCGTTGACAGAGGCAAAGCGCCCGATATCTAATCGGAAGCGTACAGCAATCCCGGCCGGGTTGCATGACCGGACACACCTCCTCATCCGGTATCATGCGGCACGAAACAGGCAGTTCGAACACGGGGAAGGCGCTGTCACGGGGAAACGCCTATGCGCATTCTGATCGTCGACGATCATCCCATTGTCGCCTCCGGCTGCCGTGCCGTGCTGGCCGACGAAGGCGAAATCGAGATTTTGGAGGCCGCCGATGCCGAGGATGGCGAGAGCATCTTCATCGTCGAGCGCCCCGACCTCTGTGTCATCGACATCAACCTACCGACCGTCTCGGGATTCGAGCTCGCGCGCCGCATCCTCGAGCGCGCGCCGGAGGCCCGCATCATCATGTTCAGCATGAATGATGACCCCGCCTTCGCCGCGCGCGCGATCGAATGCGGCGCCAAGGGATATGTATCCAAGACCGGCGATCCCGACGATCTGGTCGAGGCAATCCGCACCGTCGGTGGCGGCGGCACTTATCTGCCGAGCGCGATTGCGCGCAGCATCGCTTTCGCCGGTCCCACGCTGGCCCAGAGCCCGCTGTCGAAACTGAACGCGCGCGAGATGGAGATCCTGCGACTGCTGAGCGCCGGAAAAAGCCTGTCCGAAATCGCCTGGCTGGTGCAATCGTCCTACAAGACGGTCGCCAACACCTCCTCGATCATGCGCCAGAAGCTCGGGGTGAAGACCTCGGTGGAGCTGGTGCGGCTGGCGATCGACAGCGGCGTGGCGTAAGAGCCCGCAAATTTCGGTCACACAAGCATTGCAAAGATGATGTGGTGAGATGCCACGGAGCAAACGGCATGACGATCCAGACTGTCTCGACCAATCAATCCTACGGCGGCGTGCAAGGCGTGTATCGCCATGCCAGCCAGGTCACCGGAACCGATATGGTATTCTCGGTCTATGTTCCCCCGCACGCTGAAGGCGCCAAACTGCCTGTGGTCTGGTACCTCTCCGGCCTGACCTGCACGCACGCCAACGTCACCGAGAAGGGCGAATTCCGCAGAGCCTGCGCCGAACTCGGCCTGATCTTCGTCGCGCCGGACACGAGCCCGCGCGGGCCCGATGTGCCTGGTGACGCCAACAATGCCTATGATTTCGGCCTGGGGGCCGGATTTTATGTCGATGCCACGCAAGAGCCGTTCGCACGGAACTACCGCATGTGGAGCTATGTCACCGACGAGTTGCCCAAGCTTGTGGCGAGACATTTTCCCGTCGATGCTAAGCGCCAATCGATCATGGGCCATTCGATGGGCGGCCACGGTGCGCTGACGGTGGCTCTGCGCAACCCGCACCGCTATCGCGCGGCCAGCGCCTTTGCCCCGATCGTGGCACCGTCACAGGTGCCGTGGGGCATCAAGGCGCTGAACGGCTATCTCGGGCCCAACAAGGATGCTTGGCGCAGCCACGACACCGTGGCGCTGATCGAGGACGGCGCGAAATATTCAGGCTTCCTGGTCGATGTGGGCGAGGCCGATAATTTCCTGAAGGAGCAGCTCAAGCCCGAATTGCTCCAGGCCGCCTGCAACAAGGCCAACATCCCGCTGACGCTGCGGCGTCAGCCGGGCTACGACCACAGCTATTATTTCATCTCGACGTTCATGAGCGATCATCTGCATTGGCATGCGGAGCGGCTGAAGGGGTGAGGTTCTTCTCCCCTAACTCTCCGCCACCGCAGTATCGTAGGGCGGGCACAGCGAAGCGTGCCCAACGATTTCTCTCGAATCATTGAACGATCGTGGACACGGCGCGAGTGCGCCTTTGCCCACCCTGCGATTCCGGACTCGCTGAGAGAATGCCCTGCTACGGCTTGCCGTAATTCGGCGCGAGCAGGCGGTTGCGGATCAGATAGCTCATCGTGCGCGACCAGGATTCGTCGGTGTTGCCACGCATGTCGGCGCTGGCCGCCGCGATCATGTTGCCGGTCTTCACGTCGCGCAGATAGATGTTGAGATTGATGATTAGGTTCGAGACCTTCTGCACCAGGCCAGTGATCTCGATTTCGGCGCCCAGCTGCGCGGCAAGCTTGAGATCGCAGCCGCCGCAGGCTTGCAGATTGCTGTGACGGGCGGCATCCCTGACGGGCGCGATGTCCAGCACCTGGAACTTGCCTGAATCGGCCAGTTCCTTGCGAAGCTGTTCGCTGATGCGATCAAGGCGCGCCTCCTCGGGCTTCGAGCCGTAGAATTCGCCGGGCAGGCTGGTGTCGATCAGCTCGAAATCGAATACGGCAAGCTTCGGCGGATCGGCGAATGCGGCCGATCCCGTCGACAGCAATGCGGCGAAACACAGCAGCGCTCGCACGATCGTGATGCCTGCGCTGGCGCGCGCGCGGACGAAATGCGGGGTTGCAAGCCTTGCCAAATCGGTCATGCTTCCAGCAGAAACAATTCTCCACCGGCGGTCAAGCCGGGGAGGATTTTTGGAGGAAACATGATCCGTTGGTTGGTCGGCCTGATTGGCCTCGCACTTGCGGCGACGCAGGCGCTGGCGGCTGACCCCATTGAAATCGGCGTCGGCTATCTCGGCGTCGCCGGCACCAAGTCGACGCTGTCGCTGGTCGAGCAGCCGGCCCAGAATGACGGCGTCGCCGGTGCCAACCTCGCCATCGAGGACAACAACACCACCGGAAAATTCCTGAACCAGCATTTCACGCTGGAGGAGCGCCGCATCAAGGATGGCGAGGACCCGGTCCAGGCCGCGACCGCGCTCGCCGAGAAGAACAGCTTCATCATCCTCGACCTGCCCGCTGACGCGCTGCTGAAGGTCTCCGATGCCCTGCGCGATCGCGGCACGCTGCTGTTCAATGCCGGCGCCATTGACGAGCGGCTGCGCGAGGCGGACTGCCGTGCCAATGTGATCCACTCCGCGCCGACACGGTCGATGCTGGCGGATGCGCTCGGCCAGTATCTGGTCTGGAAGAAATGGTCGCGCTGGCTGCTGGTGGTCGGCTCGCATGACCAGGACAAGCTCTACGCCGATGCGCTCCGCCGCGCCGCGTCGCGGTTCGGTGCCAAGATCGTGCAGGAGCGCACGTTCGAGGACACCGGCGGCGCGCGCCGCACCGATTCCGGCGTGACGTTGATCCAGCGCCAGATGCCGGTATTCACGCAGCAGGCCCCCGCCTACGATGTGCTGGTCGCCGCCGACGAGAGCGAGGTGTTCGCAGTCTATCTGCCCTACCGCACCTGGGATCCGCGCCCCGTCGCAGGCTCGGCCGGGCTCGTGGCGCGCAGCTGGGACGCCGCACAGGACCAGTGGGGCGCGACGCAGATGCAGAACCGCTTCATGAAGCTGAACTCACGCCGCATGACCGCGCTGGACATGCAGGCCTGGACGGCGGTGCGGATGATCGGCGAAGCGACCTCGCGCACCAATTCCGGCGACGTCAAGAAGGTCACGGATTTCATCAAGGGACCGGATTTCTCTGTCGCCGCCTTCAAGGGCACCCGGCTCACCTTACGCGACTGGAATCTCCAGCTGCGCCAGCCGATACTCCTTGTCGACGGCCGCATGGTGGTGTCCGTATCGCCGCAGGAAGGATTTCTGCACCAGGTCTCCGAGCTCGACACGCTCGGCTACGATCGCCCGGAGAGCAAATGCAAGCTGAAATGAGGGTTGGGATGTTGCGTGCGGGATTGCTGGCCGCACTGATGCTGACGGCGGCACCAGCGCATGCCTTCATCGCCTATGTCTCGAACGAGAAGAGCAATACGGTCTCGGTAATCGATACCGACAGCTGGACCGTGACCAAGACCATCAAGGTCGGCCAGCGCCCGCGCGGGATCGAATTCACCCGCGATGGCAAGTTCGTCATGGTCGCCGTCGGCGATGACGACACCATCCAGATGATCGACGCCAAGACGCAAGGCATCGTGGACACCCTGCCCTCCGGGCCCGACCCCGAATTGTTCACCCAGGACGCTACCGGCAAGACGCTCTACGTCGCCAACGAGAACGACAACACGGTGACCGTGATCGATCTGGAAAAGCGCGCCCGTCTCGGCGACATCCAGGTCGGCGTCGAGCCCGAGGGTATGACCATTAGCCCCGACGGCAAGACCCTGATCAACACGTCGGAAACGACCAACATGGCGCACTTCATCGACACTGGCTCGCGCCAGATCGTCGCCAACGTGCTGGTCGACGCACGGCCGCGCTTTGCCTGTTACAAGCATGACGCATCCGAATTGTGGGTGTCATCGGAGATCGGCGGTACAGTCTCGATTGTCGATCCCAACAAGCATGCGGTGATCGGCAAGGTCAATTTCGAGATTCCGGGCTTGCGCAAAGAGGCAATCCAGCCGGTTGGCATCGGCATGACCAAGGACGACAAGACCGCCTTCATCGCACTCGGCCCCGCCAACCGCATTGCCGTGGTCGATACCGCCACGCGCAAGGTGACGAAATATCTCCTGGTCGGCCAGCGCGTCTGGCACATGGCGTTCACGCCGGATGAAAAATATCTGCTCACCACCAACGGCGTCTCCAACGATGTTTCCGTGATCGACGTCGCCGCGCAGAAAGTCATCAAGACGATTCAAGTGGGCGAATTGCCCTGGGGCATCACGATCGCACCATGACCAGCCCCGCCACCATCGCCGAATCGCAGGACAGACCGAGGCTGGAAGCCGCCCCGGTGCCGGCACTGTCGATCGACGGCGTCAGCCATTCCTACGGCCCGCGCCGCGCGCTGATGGACGTGTCCTTCAACGTGCAGCCCGCAAGCTTCACCGCTCTGCTCGGCCTCAACGGCGCCGGCAAGAGCACCCTGTTCTCGCTGATCACGCGATTGTTCGGCATCCAGTCCGGCCGCGTCGGCATTTTCGGCCACGACATCAGCCGGTCGCCCGGCGAGGCATTGCGGCTGCTTGGCGTCGTATTCCAGCCGCGAACGCTCGATCTCGATTTGTCACTGACGCAGAACCTGCTCTATCACGCAGCCCTCCATGGCATCGCCAGGCGCGAGGCGGCCGCCCGCAGCGCCGAGTTGCTGGCGCGCATTGGCCTCACCGAGCGCGCCGGCAGCAAGGTGCGCGATCTCTCCGGGGGCCAGATGCGGCGACTGGAGATTGCCCGCGCACTGCTGCATCGGCCGCGGCTGCTCTTGCTGGACGAGCCGACCGTCGGCCTCGACGTCAAGGCGCGGGCCGACATCATCAGCCATGTCCGGCAGCTCGTCACCGAGCAGGGCATCGGCGTGCTCTGGGCGACGCATCTGTTCGACGAAATCATGCCCAGTGACGACCTGGTGGTGCTGCACCAGGGCAAGGTGCTGGCGCAGGGCTCGATGAGCCGCGTCATCGCCGAGGCCGGCGCGCAGGACGTCAACACCGCCTTCATGCGCCTGACCGGCGCGCAAGTGATGCCGGGAGGCGGCGCATGAGCAGCATCACCACGCGCGACGTGCCGCGCGGCTTCTCGGCCTCCGAGTACATGACCTGCCTCACCGGTATCGTCTGGCGCGAGGGCCTGCGCTTCCTGCATCAGCGCGAGCGCTTCGTCTCGGCGCTGGTGCGGCCGTTGGTGTGGCTGTTCATCTTCGCCGCCGGCTTCCGCCAGGTGCTCGGCATCTCCATCATCCCGCCCTACGAGACCTACATTCTCTACGAGGTCTTCATCGCGCCGGGATTGATGGCGATGATCCAGCTCTTCAACGGCATGCAATCCTCGCTCTCGATGGTCTATGACCGCGAGATGGGCAACATGCGCACCTTGCTGGTGAGCCCGCTGCCGCGCGGCTTCCTCCTGTTCTGCAAGCTGCTTGCGGGCACCTCCGTGTCGCTACTCCAGGTCTATGCGTTCCTGATCATCGCCTGGTTCTGGGACATCACCCCGCCCCCGGTCGGCTACCTCACCGTACTGCCCGCCCTGATCCTGTCCGGGCTGATGCTGGGCTCGCTGGGCATGCTGATCTCCTCCGGCATCAAGCAGCTCGAGAACTTTGCCGGCGTGATGAATTTCGTCATCTTCCCGATGTTCTTTGCCTCCTCGGCACTCTACCCGCTCTGGCGCGTGCAGGAGGGCAGTCCCTATCTGTACTATGTCTGCCAGGCCAATCCGTTCACCCATGCGGTCGAACTGATCCGCTTCGCGCTGTATGGGCAGATCAACTGGATCTCGCTGGCGGTGGTCGGAGCTTGCACAATCGTCTTCATGATCGCCGCGATCTATGCCTATGATCCGTCACGCGGGCTGGCACGGCGCGGGCCTGCGGGAGGCGAAGGATGATGGTTCGCACATTTGCCATGACGGCGCTTGCGTTCGTGGTCGCAGGCTCGGCCGCACGCGCAGCGGATCCACGCTATCCCAATTGGCCCTGCGCGCAGGCCAAGGTTCCGGATATCTCGCTGGCCGCCGTTTGGGCTGGTCCCCCGCTCGATGACGCCGAGAACAAGTGGAAGGACGACAGCAAGGTCGGCGCACTGGTCTCCAAGCTCGCGGCGCGCAAGACGCCGTTGGACGAGGCCGAGAAGTCGGTGAAGGAATTCCTCGCGGCCTCGGCCGACAAGACCACCAACGCCAAGCTGCTGTTTGCCGGCCTGTTCGACACCCTGAACGCCCAACGCGCCCAGGTCATGAGTGGGTTAGAGCGCGTCAGCCGCAAGCAACGTGACGCTGCCGACAGGATCCGCGAGGAGACGATTGAGCTCCAGGCGCTTCAGGACGCAACGCCGCGCGATGACGCCAAGGTCGACACCATGAGCAACCAGCTGATCTGGGACACCCGCATCTTCGAGGACCGCCGCAAGGTGGTGCGCTTCGTCTGCGAAGTGCCGACCACGATCGACCAGCGCCTGTTCGCGCTCGGTCGCGTCATCCAGCAGGAAATGGAATAGCGTCAGCCTTGCTGACGACTTTCATAAAAGTTCCCGCGATATCAACGCGATCCTTAATGTTACCGCGCTATCTGCCGGAACCAAATCGATCTAGGATGGCTTGTCGATGAGAATCTCCAACGCCGGGAGGCCTCGATGGGAACAGCAAAATTCATCCTCGCGGGCGCTGCAGCCATCACTATGCTCGCATCCAGCGCCTTTGCTGACGACATGACCGGAATGGTCACCAGCATTAACAGGCTCAACAACACCATCTCGATCCAGCAGATCCAGAAAGGCACGGTGGGCAGCGGCACCGGTGGAGCAACCGGCGCGCTCCAGCAGTACAAAGCCAAGGATGCCGCGATGCTGGATGCCGTGCATGCCGGCGACAGGGTGACGTACTCCGCGACGGACGCTGACGGCTCGAGCACGCTGACGAAGTTGCAGAAGCAGTAAGATTCAGGTCGGCGCAGTCCGACTGATGACGATGCTGCATCCGCTCGCAATGACGTGGAGATAGTTTGCCTACTGCTCGGGCCGCGGCTCCGGCTGCGCCTCGTCCGTGGGCAACTTCGCGCGTTCCCAGCCGTCGGTCCCATCAGGGTACCAGGCGATATTGGAATAGCCATAAGTCAACGCGCGCTTGGCGGCGTTCCAGGACATCCAGCAATCGGCGAGGCAATAGATCACGAGCAGCGCGGCCTTGTCGCCGTGCGAGGCGCGCGCAAGGCCGCGCTTGAGATAATCGTCCATCGCCGGCGGCAACGCGCCATAGCCGGTGTCCGGCAGCCAGATGCTGCCCGGAATATTTCTCCGCGGCACATCGCGCCAGACCGTTCCGGCCGGCAGGTTCTTCGGCTTCGGCGCGCGCGGCAATACGTCTATGAAGGCGCCGCTCTTCGCGCGCCAGATCGTCTCGGCCTCCACCGTCGTGAGCACGCGCGCGCCTTCCAGCGTCGCCGGCACGGGCGCGCGGTAATTGTCGGTGCGATAGCCTTCCGGCTCGAACGGCTCCTGCTGCTGCGCCAATGCCGGCACCGCCAGGGCGGCGACGACGAGCGCAGCGGCAAGATGTCGCCTCATGGCGACGTCTTGGCCGTCTCCGCACCGAGCGGCCGGTTGTTTTCGTCGAGCAGGGGCACGCCGAAATCGAGCAGGATCTTGTTGATCTCGCCCTGGTTCTCCTGGATCAGCTTGTTGAGCTGCCGCTTCCAGTTCTGATCGGCGGCGCGTACGCCCATGCCGATGCGATAGACCAGCTTGGGACCCGTGGTTTCCTTCACCAGCGGCGTGACGTGCAGCGAGCCGGCCTTCTTGGCGTAGTAGCCCGCCATCGGCCCCCACAGCACCCCGGCGTCGATCTTGCCCGCGGTGAGATCGTCGATCATCGCCTGCGCCGAATTGTCGTAGCGCGTGTCGATCATCAGCGGATAGGGCTTTGCGTCGCGCATCAGCCCCGCGATGGCCATATTGGTCGCCGGCGGGGTGCCGGCGATGATGCCGACGTGCTTGCCCTTCAACCTGGGATCCTCGAGCGTATCGACATCTTCGAGCCCGCTGCCTGATTTCGCGACCAACGCGTAAGTGGTGCGGTAATAGGGGTTCGTACCCTGCACGATGTCGTCGCCTTGCGGAAATCCCATGATGACATCGCAGCGATGCGCACCCAGCGTCATTCGCACGAACCCCGTGGCCTGCGGAAAGAACACGTAGTCGAGCTTCTTCTGCAGCTTGTCCGCAAACAGTTCGGCAATCTTGTTCTCGATCCCCTCGCCCTTCTCGTTGGAGAACGGCATGTTGCGCGGGTCGGCGCAGACCCGAAGCACCTTCGGATCGACCAGCTCGAAGGAGAGGTCACCACCGTCAGTCGTCTGCGCGCGAGCCATGCTGCCGATTGCACAAGACGCCGCTACCACACAAAGTGAAAATAACCAGCGACGATGTCGTCCGGCCTCCATCGCGCTTCCTCCTCGTTTCGTTCGAATGCTATCCATGCACGCCATGGACGCACCATGTCTCGCCAAACTTTGCGTTGGCTTTTCGTATTGCAGTGCAATGCAGTGAAACCTGAACTGAGGCGAAAAAGTGTCTCATCTCACGTCAAAGATCGCCGCCTTGACCCTGCTGGTCGCAGCGACGCTAGCACGCGCCGGGGCGACCGAATTGCCTGTGAGCGAAGTGGCACCCGGAATCTTCGTGCACTCCGGGACTATCGCCCTGATGACGCGGGAGAACGAGGGCGACATTGCCAATGTCGGCTTCATCGTCGGCGATGAGGCGGTGGCCGTGATCGATACCGGGGGCAGCCTTCGCGAAGGCGAGGAGCTGCTGGCCGCTGTGCGGTCCCGAACCAGCAAGCCGATCCGCTATGTCATCAATACCCACGGCCATCCCGACCATGTCTTCGGCAATGCGGCCTTTGTCGCAGACGGAACCAGCTTCGTCGGCCAAAGCAAGCTGCCGCAGGCGCTGGCGACACGCGGGCCGTATTATCTCGATAATTTCCGGCGCATCATGGGCGCCGAATTGATCGATCCCGTGAAGATCGTGCAGCCCACCGTGCTCGTGAAGGACACGATGACGCTCGATCTCGGATCGCGGCAGCTGACCTTGCGAGCCTGGCCGGCCGCGCACAGCGACAACGACCTGACGGTATTCGACGAGACCACGAAGACACTGTTCGCCGGCGACCTGGTCTTTCTCCGCCATATTCCGGTCATGGACGGCAGCATTCGCGGCTGGCTTGCCTTGCTGAAGGAGTTGGAGACCGTTCCGGCGGTCCGAGTCGTTCCGGGTCACGGGCCTGTGAGCGACTGGCCGGCCGCGCCGGCCGATGAGAAGCGTTATCTTTCGACGCTGCTGTCGGACGTCCGCGCCTCGAACAAGAATGGCGAGCCGATCAGAACCGCGGCCGAAAAGGCCGCGGCGTCCGAGCGACCTCATTGGGAACTGTTCGACGACTACAACGCGCGCAACGCAACCGCAGCATTTTCTGAAATTGAATGGGAGTAGCGGGCGCGCTACCTTAGTCAGATTACCGCGTCGTCCGCACAGGACCTTGACCATGACAGGATGCACACGCCGCCTGCCCCTGATCGCCGCACTGCTCGGCATCGCCTTTGCGCTGCCTGCCAGCGCCGAAGAGGCCTACGATCCCTGGCCGGGTCTGGTGCAGGACATCTTCAACAACCGTGCGATGAACGACGGCAGCGGCGTCATCGCCATCGAGATGCCCTATCGCGCCGAGGACGCGGCGATCGTGCCGGTGAGCCTGCGCAGCAAGCTGTCGCCGGCAGATAGCCGCCGCATTCGATCGATCACGCTGGTGATCGATCGGAATCCGGCGCCGATGGCGGCGAAATTCGAGCTTGGCGCGGATGCCAACGTCACCGAGATTTCCACGCGCGTGCGCGTCAACAATTACACCGACGTCCATGCGGTCGCCGAACTCAGCGACGGCCAGCTCTACGTCTCCAAGACCTATGTGAAGGCCTCTGGCGGCTGCTCGGCACCGGCCGGCAAGAATGCCGAGGAGGCCAACAATCGCCTCGGCCAGATGCGCTACCGGCAATTCGCGCGCGAGGACGCGCCGGCAAGCCGCATCCGCGAGGCGCAGATCATGATCGGGCATCCCAACAATTCCGGCCTGCAGATGGACCAGGTCACGCAGCTCTATATCCCCGCCTTCTTCATCAACCAGCTGAAGCTGACGCAGGACGACAGCCCCGTGCTGTCGATGGAAGGCGGCATCTCGATCTCGGAAGACCCCAATCTGCGCTTCACCTATGTCTCCAACGGCGCCAAGCGCTTCCGCGCGGAAGCCAAGGACACGGAGGGACACGTATTCCGCCATGAGTGGGATGTGGAGAAGTCGGGGACGTGAATGCCTCTTGCCGTCATTCCGGGGCGCAGAGCGCGAACCCGGAATGACCAGCCAGATCAGAAACACCTCACCTCGGCTTCGGCTTGCGCCCGGCGCAAATCGTTCACGGCCGCATTCGCCTGCTCCGACGTCCTGAACTGGGTGCCGAGATTGCCGCGGACCTGGGACATACTGAGTGCGGTCTCGGCAGTGACATATCTTTCATAGGGCACGATCGAGGCGACCACGTCAATCGAGCAGGAGCATTGTTCGATCGCCTGCCGTGTCTCGCCATTGGCTTTCATGCAGCCATAGACATATTCGGCGCGCGCCGACGTCGGATAGTCGTTGGCCTCCTCGGCCCGCGCCACGGTGACCGCCGCCGCGAGCACGATCAAAGCGGCGACAATCGGTCGTACCTGTCCCGCAAAACTCATGAGCATCCTCCCGCTGGTTGCGATGGAAGCTATGCTATGCGTATTGTCCTGAAAAGCACTCTGTCAGAGGAAATGGCTCACAAGTGATGAGAGTTTTGGCACGGACATTGGCGCTCGCGATGGTGCTGGCGTGCGGCACGGCGGCCCATGCTGCGGACACCATCCGCCTGGCCGTGCAGAAGACCGGAACATTCTCCTGGGAACTGGCGACGATCCGCGAGGCCGGGCTCGACAAGGAAGCCAACCTGGCGCTCGAGGTCACGGAGCTTGCGAGTCCCGAGGCCGGCAAGATCGCGCTCCGCGCCGGCAATGCCGACATCATGCTGTCGGACTGGCTCTGGGTGTCGCGCGAGCGCGCGCTCGGTGCCAAGCTGACCTTCTATCCCTATTCCAGCGCCCTCGGCGCCGTGATGGTGCCGGCCGCCTCGCCGATCAAGACGCTGGCTGATCTGAAGGGCCGCAAGCTTGCCGTCGGCGGCGGCCCGATCGACAAGAGCTGGCTGCTGCTGCAGGCGCGGATGAAGCAGGACGGCATCGACCTGAAGTCGGATGCCACCATCGTCTATGGCGCCCCGCCCCTGATCGCGGCCAAGGCACTCGACGGCGAGATGGATGCGAGCCTCAATTTCTGGAATTTCTGTGCCCAGCTCGAGGCCAAGGGTTTTAGGCGCCTCGTCGGCATCGAGGAGATTTTGCCCAAGCTCGGCGCCAAGGGCGCGGTGTCCGCGGTCGGCTATGTCTTCGACGAGAGCTGGGCCGCGAGCCATCGCGACGCCGTGGCACGTTTCATCGCCATGACGCGCAAGGCCAAACAATTGCTGGTCACTTCGGATGCGGCCTGGGACAAGATCGCCGCGCTCACCGGCGCGACCGATCCCGCCATGCTCAAGACCTATCGCGACCGTTATCGCGATGGTATTCCGCGCCGGAGCATCAGTGACGAAGAGGCGGATGCGCGCGTGCTCTACCGCGTGCTCGCCGAGATCGGCGGTCGCGACTTGGTCGGTCCGGCGGCCGAGCTCGATCCCGGCACCTTCTATCACGCCCTCTCCGGAGATTGAGTTGCTGCGCCTTCTCTCCTTCGCCCTGTTTCTCGCGATCTGGTGGATCGCCGCGCTGTTCGTCGGCGGCGCGAAGCTGCCCTCCCCGCCCGCGGTGCTCAATGTCATCATCGCTGAAGCCGCGAGCGGCGCTCTGTTCCTGCACCTCGGCGCGACGCTGGCGCGCGTCGCGCTCGCTTTCGTGCTGGCCATGTCGGTCGGCAGTGCCATCGGCTATCTGATGGGGCGGGTGAAGCTTGCCGACCGGCTCGGCGATCCCTGGCTGATCCTGCTGCTCAATCTGCCGGCGCTGGTCGTGATCGTGCTGGCCTATATCTGGGCCGGACTCACCGAAGCCGCCGCGATAGCGGCGATTGCCATCAACAAGCTGCCGACGGCGGTCGTCACCTTGCGCGAGGGCACGCGCGCGCTCGACCGCTCGCTCGACGAGATGGCGAGCGTATTCGCGATGCCGCGCTGGCGCGCGTTCCGCCATGTTGTGCTGCCGCAGCTTGCGCCCTATATCGCGGCCTCCGCCCGCTCCGGTCTGTCGCTGGTGTGGAAGATCGTGCTGGTTGCCGAGTTGCTGGGACGCCCGAACGGGGTCGGCTTCGAGATCGGCGTTGCCTTCCAGCTGTTCGATACGCCACGACTGCTCGCTTATTCCCTGACATTCGCCGCCGTCGTGCTCGTGATCGAGACGGCGCTGGTGCAGCCGTTCGAGGCCCGCGCAACGCGGTGGCGGCCCCGTGCGGCTTGAGGTCGAGATCACAGGCAAGACCTACAGCAGCGCCGCGGGCGGCAAGCACGAGGTGCTGGCCCCGGTCAAATTCGCTCTGCAGTCTGGCGAGGTCGGCGTGCTGATCGGGCCGTCCGGCTGCGGCAAGAGCACGATGCTGCGCATCATCCTCGGACTCGATCGCGACTTCGATGGCCATGTCGCGCGGCCGCCGGAGGCGCGCATCGGCATGGTGTTTCAGGAGCCGCGACTATTGCCGTGGCGCTCGGTCGAGCAGAATGTCCGGCTCGCCGCGCCTGACGTCACCGACGCCAAGCTGTCGGAGCTGTTCAAGATCCTCGAGCTGGACGCGCATCGCAGTCATTTTCCCGGCGAGTTGTCGCTGGGCCTCGCCCGCCGGGTCGCGCTCGCCCGCGCCTTTGCAGTCGAGCCCGACCTGCTCGTGCTCGACGAGCCCCTCGCCTCGCTCGACGATGCTCTTGCCGGCCGCCTGCGCGACGAGATCGCGACGCTGGTGGCGAGTCGTCCCGTGATGACGCTGCTCGTCACCCACAGCCTGGACGATGCCATCCGTCTTGGCGACCGCCTGTTCTTCCTGTCGCCCCGTCCCGCCCGCATCGTGCAGGAGGTGCCGATTGCCGTGCCGCGCGCCGGGCGCAGCGAGGCTGAGCTTGCCAGGATCAGGGCCGAGCTTGCAGCCTTGCTGCTTGAATCGAAGTGAAAACTCGTGGTCAATTGGATCAAATGAGATTGTCCTGAGGAGACCACCATGCGGCGGCTGATTGCGATCGGTATCCTGTTGGCTGTCATGCCGGGCGCGACGCTCGCGCAGAGCAAGGGCAAAGGCATCAGGCTCTGGAACCTGACGAGCGAGACGATCTCCGGCTTCCAGCTCGCGCCAGCAGGCAAGACGGATTGGGGTCCGAACCAGTGCCTGAACGACAAGGACAAGGAGGTCGATCATGACGAGCGGCTGCGCATCACCGGCGTCGAGCCCGGCCGCTACGACGCCAAGGTCAGTTATCCCAATTCACGGCAATGCGTCGTTCGCGACATCGAGATCAAGGCGGATGCCGTGTTCTCGATCGCGGACAAGGATCTGAAGGATTGCAGCAAGTAGGCGGCTTACGCCTTGTCATGCGTGTGTGGATATTCGCACCGCCAGCGCACCGCCTGCCATTTCGGATGTTCGCCGACCCATTGTGCAATATAGGGCGGCGCGGCCATCGAGCATTGCGCCGGCGAGCCGCCAAAGTTGAACACCAGATGCTGCTCCTCGCAGGTCGCAGGCGAGAGCACCGCACACACAGTCACCACCAGGTCGATCGGGTTCATGCCGAGAATCCTTCAGGGATCGCTGGAACGTTATCATAGAACGCTACGCCTCAGCGGGCAGGAAGTTTCACACAGGCGTGAGCCGGGCGAGCATGATCACGGCGACGCAACCACACCCAGTGAGCCATCGCAGAGATAGCCTAGGTGTCATCGGCGCCTTGCCGCCTGCTAATTTCGTCAATAAGCTGGTTCCCGACAACTGCTAACAGGCTGATGGCTCTTAAGGAAACCTCCCGGCGCGGCGTCGCCACCGCAGTCTGCGTGCTGGTGCTCGTCGCCAGCGCCTGTGCCCTCACGGGTTATGTCCAGCGAGCTAAAGCGGAGACGCAGCCGGACAAACCGAATTCGGGCAACACCGAGCCTTCCCGCACAGCAAATAGCGACCAGCCGGTGGTCAAGCTGACGCCGAGCCAGCAGGCTCAGGTCGGGCTGGAAACTGCGGCTCTGCAAGCAGCTCCCCATCCCGAGCAATTCCGTGCCTATGGCGCCGTGCTCGATATTTCCCGCATTACGGAGCTCGCCAACAGCTACGCCAATGCGCAAGCCCAACTCCAGACGGCGCAAGCCAAGCTCGAAGTCGCCAAGAGCGCATACGACCGGACCAGGAATCTCGTCGACTCCGCCGCCCTCCCGAAGAAGGAAGCCGAAGCCGCAGAAGGCACTTGGCGGGTCGACAAGGCGGCGCTGGCCGCGGCGGAATCACAGCTCAGGACGCTCGCGGCAACAGCACAGCAGGAATGGGGGCCCGTCATCGGCCGGGGAATCATCGAGCGCTCGCCGGTCGTCGTCAGGCTGATCGAACGTGATCAGCTTCTGGTCCAGGTGACGCTGCCGCCGGGCACGACCGTCACCGGCACTCCGGGAACGGCGCTGGCGCAGGCGCCGACGCGGAATGCGAATATCGATCTGCAGTACATCTCGCCGGCAACGCGCACCGACCCTCGCATTCAGGGATTGAGCTATTTCTTCTCCGTGCCGGGCGATAGCGGCCTGCTGCCCGGGATGAACACCACGGTCTATGTGCCCTCCGGCAACAGTTACGAGGGTGTGTTCATCGAGGACACCGCCATCGTGCGGTGGCAAGGTCGGGCGTGGGTCTACCTGCGTGTAAGCCCCGACAGCTTCCGACGGCATCCGATCAGCACGGACCAGCCGGTCTCCGATGACGACTACGTGGTTCGGGACATCCCATCCGGGTCCGAAATCGTCATGCGGGGCGCGCAGGTCCTGTTGTCCGAGGAGGCCAAAAGCGAGCTTCGGGGCGGCGATGACGATTGATGGCACCGGCTCCGGCAGGTCAGGGCCGCAAGCCGCTCTCGTCGCCTTTGCCATCCGTTTCCGCGGCATCGTGCTCGCGCTTTCGTTTGCGCTGCTGGGCTACGGCCTGTTCGCCCTTGGCGAAGCCAAGTACGGCGTCTTCCCCGAATTCGCGCCACCGCAGGTCACGATCCAGACCGAGGCCCCAGGCCTCAGCCCCGAGCATGTCGAGATCCTGGTCACGCAGCCGATCGAAACGTCGATCAACGGCCTAGCCGGCGTCGAGAGTCTGCGCTCGTCGTCGATCCAGGGGCTCTCGGTCGTGACCGTCATCTTCCAGCCGCGCAGCGATATCTATCGGGCGCGTCAATTGGTGACCGAACGTCTCGCGGTCGTGGCAGCGCGGCTGCCGCAAGGCGTTCAGCCGCCCTCGATGACGCCGTTGACGCCGCTGGCCGGCACGGTGCTGGTCATCGGCCTGACGTCCGACAAGCGTTCGCTGATGGATTTGCGCACGATCGCGGACTGGACCGTGGCAAGACGGCTTCTGGCCGTGCAGGGCGTCGCACAGGTCTCGACCTACGGCAAAGACGTCAGATCCCTGCAAGTGCAGGTCCGCCCCGACGATCTGATCCGCTTCCGGGTCGGCCTGAACGACGTGCTGGCCGCGGCGCGCAAAGCCACCGGCGTGCGCGGCGCCGGTTTCATCGATACCGCCAATCAGCGCATCACGCTGCAAACCCAGGGACAGTCGCTGACGCCCGACCAGCTGGCCCGCACCGTGCTCCTGCACCAAGGCGGCGCAAGCGTGGTTCTCGGCGACGTCGCAACCGTCGTGACCGCTCCCGAGCAGCCGATCGGAGCCGCCCTCATCGACGGCGTGCCCGGCATCATGCTCATGGTCAGCCAGCAATACGGCGCAAATACGCGAGATGTCACCACACGCGCGGAAGCCGCACTGCAGGAGCTGCGACCGGGCCTTCAAGCCGACGGCGTCAAGCTTCATGCGGATATCTTTCGTCCGGCCAATTTCATCGATGCGGCGACCGAGAACGTCCTCCACGCCCTGTTGATCGGCGGAGCGCTCGTGGTCGTCGTCCTGGTCATGTTTCTATCCGACTGGCGCACCTCCATCATCAGCTGCACCGCGATCCCCCTGTCGTTGATAGCGGCCGTGCTCGCATTGCAGTGGATGGGGGAAACCCTCAACACGATGACGCTGGGCGGCCTCGCCATCGCGATCGGCGAAGTCGTCGATGACGCGGTGATCGGCGTCGAGAACGTCGTGCGCCGGTTGCGCGAAAATCGCCGCGCCGCGGCGCCGAGGGCCGAAGCGCGCGTCGTGCTCGACGCTTTCCTCGAGGTGCGCACGGCCGTCGCCTATGCGACGTTTGCGGTGTTGCTGGTGTTCTTTCCGGTCCTGACGCTTTCCGGCATTGCCGGCCGTCTGTTCGGCCCCCTGGGCATCGCCTATATCTTCGCCGTGATTGCTTCGCTCGCGGTCGCTCTGACGGTGACGCCGGCACTCTCGATGCTGCTCCTCGTCGGGAGGAGCGGCGGGCAGCGCCTGCATGAACCGCCCGTGGTGCGTTGGTCCCGTCGCTCCTATCAGGCCTTGCTCCGCCGTATCGGCCGCTACCCGAAGCTGGTGATGACGGCAGCCGCAGCCGTCACCATCGCCGGAATAGCAATGCTGCCGTTCTTTGGCGGCACCTTCCTCCCCGACCTCAGGGAAGGCCATTTGATTCTGCACGTCTCGGCAATCCCCGGCACCTCGCTCGACGAATCTCTTCGCATCGGCAAACTGATGACGGATGCGCTCCGGCAGATCCCGGGCGTCCGCAGGGTGGCGCAGCATGCAGGCCGGGCCGAGGCCGGGATCGACACGGTAGGTCCGCATTCCAGCGAGTTCGAGGTCGATTTGGCGCCTGGGCTTTCGGGTCAGGCCCAATCCCAAGCGGAAGCACGCATCAGGGATGCGCTCGCCGACTTCCCGGGAGTTTCCTTCTCCAGCAAGACCTACCTCACTGAGCGCGTAGAGGAAACCGTCTCCGGCTTCAGCGCGGCGGTGGTCGTCAACATCTACGGGACTGATCTCGACTCGCTCGATCGGGCCTCACGCGACGTCGCGCGAGAGCTCGACGAAGTCGGCGGTGCCGCCGACGTGCAGCGACGGTCACCGCCCGGAATGCCGCAGGTCAACGTGACGCTTCGGCCGGCCGACCTGCAGCGTTGGGGCCTCGATGCGGTCGAAGTGCTCGAACTGGTGCGCACCGCCTATCAGGGCGACGTCGTCGGTCAGGGGTATGAAGGCAACGCCGTCTTCAACATCATCGTGATCCTCGATGCGCCCGCCCGCGCCCGGCTCACCCAGATCGGCGACCTGCCGGTGCGCACGCCGAGCGGCGCCTACATTCTGCTGAAACAGATCGCGGACGTCTATGAAACGACTGGCCGCTATCAGATCCAGCACCAGAACGCGCAGCGCGTTCAAACCGTGACGGCGAATGTCAGCGGACGCGATCTCGAATCCTTCGTGGCCGCTGCCAAACGTAAACTTGCCCACGAAGTCAAACTCCCGCCCGGCGCTCACATCGAATTTGCCGGAGCGGCAGAGGCTCAAGCCAGGTCGCGACGCGATCTCATCGTCAATTCGCTGCTGGCCGGGACAGGCATCGTCGTTCTGCTTTCGATGGTCACAGGCCATTGGCGAAATCTGTTGCTGGTGATGATCAACCTGCCGTTTGCATTGGTCGGTGGCGTGCTCGCACTCGCCTTAACGGGTGGCCTGCTTTCACTGGGGTCGATGGTCGGCTTCGTCACGCTGCTCGGAATCACGCTGCGGAATTCGATCCTCATGATTTCGCACTACGAGCATCTCGTCCTCATCGATGGTCGTGTATGGGGAGCGGAGACTGCGATCGAGGGCGCGGCGGATCGCCTTGTCCCGATCCTAATGACGTCTCTCGTAACCGGCTTGGGATTGCTGCCGCTCGCGATAGGCGCAGGAGAGCCTGGCCGTGAAATCGAGGGCCCAATGGCGATCGTCATCCTTGGGGGTCTTATGACCTCGATGGCGCTTAGTCTGCTGGTGTTGCCGACCCTTGCGCTTCGTTACGCGCGTTTCAAGGTCCGTGCCGACTAAAGGGAAATTCACCCAATGTCGGAGAGTGAACGGCGCCGAACGCCGAACACTGTCACGGCGTCGACGGCATCCGCCATCGAAGCCGTGACAGATTGTCAGTCTTACTTGCGCGCAGCGCAGGCGTACATGTTGATTTCCATGCCGACCGGCACTTCCATGATCTTCGGAGCTTTCCAGGCCATTCGGGTCTCCCCAAGTATTTTGAGCCAAGTATTCGAGCGCGACATCGCGCGGGGCAAAACGTAGGGCTGTGCTCCACGCAGTTCAAGCCTGGATTCGAACGCCGAGCGACTCTGTGCCGATTCTTCGCGGTCGCATTTCGCTCTCGGACAAAGCCAGTTCCCTCTTGGTCAAACGCAACGACCGAGGAGCGCCTTGCGCGAGGCGGCGTACCTCTCGATGCGGGCTGCCCTTCCCGGTCAGCAGCCCTTGTCGGACGTCATCGCATTCGGCTTGGCGCCTTGGGCGCTCTGAGCCGCCGTCGGCTGACTTTGCATCTGACGCTGCGCGTCCTCGGACGATGTCGGTGTTTCGCCGCTCGCGCGATTCATCGTGCTGGTCGGCGGATGCTGGCCGGTGTTGCTGGCCGCGTCGGATGGATGTGACTGCGCCGAGCCCACCGTGACAGGACCAGAACCGGCATCCTTGTTGCTGGCGCTATTGGTCTTGCAGGGACCCGCCACTGCCATGCCGGCGCTCAGCGTCAGGGCTGTGCATGCAAGAAGAATGGATCGCTTCGTGTTCATCCGCTTCGTCTCCTCAACCTTCCCGCCGCGGGAGCCCGGCGCCGGGCGGGGTTGTTGAGGAGAACAGGTCGAATCGGCCGATGTTCCGAAGTTGGGCAGAGTTCCGCCCCTGCCTATCGCAGCAGCCGCAGCAATGCGCCGCCAGCGCGCGACTTCAGCTCGTTCGCGTCCAGCGTTCCATCCTTGTCTGGATCGGCTGCATTGAAGCGTTGCTCCACCACGGCAAGATACTCATCGAGCGTCAGGGTCCGATCATGATCGGGATCCGCGGCACCGAGTTCCTTCGCGGTTAAACGTCCGCGCAATTCGCGCGCGTCGAGCGTCCCGTCATGGTCGGGGTCGAGCTTTGCGAACAGCGCGGCTGCGGCCTTCTTCACCTCGGCGAGATCGAGTGTGCCGTCATTATCGGTGTCGAACATCTTGACGGCGCTGCCGGATGCCGACCAGGCCGGCCCCGCCAGCAATGCGATCGTGAGCGCAAGCGCAACCGAATGACGCGATATCATTTGAGACCTCCTTGACCAACAGCCCTGATTCATCGGGGCTCGAAAGCTACATAAGTCCACAAGCCTGCCTCGTTTCAAGCCCGGAATTGCAACCTGCACGCCCCACAACTCGCGGGACCACGGCCTCCGATTGCAACGCCCCCCGAGACAACTTCATGCCGCGGAATTATTTCAGCGTCTGCGCACAAGTGAGGAGTCGATCGTCGGGTTTCCCTGAGGTGACCGGCATCCGACGTCCAACATATCGGCAAGCCGCTTTCGACTTTCGTATTGACGCGTTTTGTTTTCCGACGGAGTGTTGCGCTCGCAGCGTCAAAAAGGCGCGCATATTGGGAGGAACGGATGAAACGTTTTGCGATGGCCGCGAGCCTCGTCATATCCGCATGCTCGGTTGCGAGCGCACAGACGACCGACCAACTGGTCAAGGGTGCAACCGATACGTCGAACGTTCTCAACTACGGGATGGGCTACAATCTCCAGCGCTTCTCGACGCTGAACCAGATCAACAAAGACACCGTCAAGAACCTCGTCCCGATCTGGAACTACTCCTTCAACGACGATCGCAGCGAAGAATCGCAGCCGCTGGTCTACCAGGGCGTGATCTACGTGACCTCGCACAACGCGACCATGGCGGTCGACGCCAAGACCGGCAAGCAGATCTGGAAATCCAAGATCGAATATCCGGCCGAGACGCCGCGCATCGTCTGCTGCGGCATCATCAACCGCGGCGCGGCGCTCTATGAAGGCAAGCTGTTCCGCACTACGCTCGATGCCAACGTCATCGCACTCGACGCCAAGGACGGCAAGGAGCTGTGGCGGCAGAAGGCGGCCGACATCAAGGAAGGCTATTCAATGACGGTGGCCCCGCTGGTCGCCGACGGCGTCGTCATCACCGGCATCTCCGGCGCCGAGTTCGGCACCCGCGGCTTCATCGACGGCTGGGACCCGGCAACCGGTAAGCATCTCTGGCGCACCCATTCGATCCCCTCGCCGGACGAGCCCGGCGGCGATACGTGGAAAGGCGACACCTGGAAGCTCGGCGGTGGCTCGACGTGGATCACAGGGTCCTACGATCCGGAGCTGAACACCGTTTATTGGGGCATCGGCAACCCCGGCCCGTTCAATGCGGCGGTGCGTCCCGGCGACAACCTCTACACCTGCTCGGTGCTGGCGATGGATCCCAAGACCGGCAAGATCAAGTGGCACTATCAGTTCTCACCGAACAATCCGTTCGATTATGACTCAGTGGCCGAGATGGTCCTCGCCGACATGAACGTCGAGGGCAAGCCGACCAAGGTGCTCATGGATGCCAACCGCAACGGTTTCTTCTACGTACTCGACCGCACCAACGGAAAGGTGCTCGCGGCCAATCCTTACGTGAAGGTGAATTGGGCAACCGGCGTCGACATGAAGACCGGCCGTCCGATCGAGACCGACGTCGTCAAGGATGCGCGCGAGGGCAAGAAGGTTACGGTCTATCCGTCGATCCTTGGCGGCAAGAACTGGGAACCGATGTCGTTCAACCCGCAAACCGGATTGGCCTACGCCAACACGCTCGCTTTTGGCGGCAAGTACAAGACGGAGCCTGCCACCTTCAAGCAGGGTGAATGGTATCTCGGCATGGACCTCACCGACCCCTGGGAGTGGGGCGACGGGCCGCGCGGTCACCTCAAGGCCATCGATCCGATGACCGGCAAGGCGAAGTGGGAGGCACCGAGCGACATTCCGCGCTTCTCCGGCGTGCTCTCGACCGCGGGCGGCGTCGTGTTCACGGGCGCGTTGACCGGCGAGTTCGAGGCCTTCGACGCCGACAGCGGCAAGAAGCTGTGGCAATTCCAGACTGGCTCCGGCATCGAGGGACAGCCGGTGACCTGGCAGCAGGACGGCGTGCAGTACGTCGCCGTCACGAGCGGCTATGGCGGCGTCTACTCGCTGTTCTCCGGCGACGAGCGGCTGGCCAAGGTGCCGCCCGGCGGCTCCCTGTGGGTCTTTGCGGTGAAGCAGTAGCGGCAAGGAACGTTGAGGAACACAGCTCACAGGACGGTGGCGATCCTCGCCACCGTCGCGGCGCTGACGGTCGCGCTTGCGGCGACCGTTCGTGCTGCGGATGATTCGAACGGCAATCCGTTGCAGGCGCAGATCGACCATGGCAAGTCGACCTATGCCGAAAGATGCTCGCACTGCCACGGCCCCAACATGATGAACTCCGGCACCATCACGCCGGACCTGCGCGCCTTTCCGGACGACAAGACGCGCTTCGTCACCACCGTCAAGAACGGCAAGAACAATAGGATGCCGCCCTGGGGCGACGTCTTGAGCGACGACGACATAGCAAATCTCTGGGCCTTCATCTCGAGCCGGAGGAAGCCATGAGGCGCCGGCTGCCAGTGCTCGGTCTTGTTGCGATGCTGGCCGCTCCGGCCACGGCGTGGGCGGCCGATCCGCTCAGCATCTGCCTCGACGAGGATCGCCCGCCGCTCTCGGCGCATCACCGCGGCAAGCCGGATTCCGGCTTCGACGTGCTACTGGCGCAGGCGATCGCCGACCGGATGGGACGGCCGCTCAAGATCCAGTGGTTCGAAAGCAAACTGGATGAGGATTCCAGCCCGCAGCTCGAGGCCAATGCATTGCTCTCCGACGGGCGATGCTCGCTGATCGGCGGCTACGCGCTGACGGTGGATTCGCTCGTCAAGCCGGGCGTGAAGACCGCGCGTCTGCCGGATTTCACCGGAGCCACGCGCGACGACCGGCGCCGCCGCGTTGCGCTCGGCGAGCTCGCGCCGACCAGGCCTTACGTCTATGCGCCGATGACCGTCGTGCTCGGGCCGAAGGCGCGCGACCGCAAGATCGGGGACATCGGTGATCTTGCCGGGCTCCGCCTCGCGGTCGAGAGCGGCTCATTGGGCGACGCGATCCTGATGAACTTCGACAAGGGACGGCTGATCGACAACATCACGCATCTGGTCCCCGGCCGCGACGACCTCCTGGGTGCACTCGATCGCGGCGACTACGACGCCACCTTGATCGATCTTGCCCGTTTCGACGCCTATCGTGCCGCGCATCCAGCTACGGCTATCGCCGCCTCCGGCTATTATTATCCAATTGGTGCCAATCGCGGCTATGTCGGACTTGCCAGCGACGCCGCCCTGGTCGACGCCGTCAGCAAGGCGCTGACGGACCTTGCCGCAGAGGGCAAGATCGCCGAATTCGGCAAGCAGGCAGGACTGACCTTTCTGCCGCCGCACGAGCCCGCGATTCTTGGCGACGTGTGGACCAGGATCATTCAGCGGTGAACTTCGTCGCGGAGGGCCGCCCTGGCAGCCCCGAGACGAGCCGGCGGGCCGGCGCCTAATTCTCGTCCGCCGCCACGGCGCCCTGCTGCGCCTTGTGGATGGAGGACGGCACCACACCGAAATATTTCCGGAATACGCGGCTGAAATGCGATGAGCTCGAGAAGCCCCAGGAGAATGCCACATCGGTAATGGTCTTGCCGGCGTGGGCCTCGAGCTCCTGGCGGCAGTTCTGAAGGCGCGCCTGCCAGATGTAGTCGCTCACCGTCGTGCCGCGCTCGGAGAACAACATGTGCAGATAGCGCTTGGAGCAGCCGAGCTCGGCCGAGATCTGGTCGATGCACAAATCGGGATCGCGCAGATGTTCTCGGATGAAAAATTGGGCACGAACATACATCGCCTCGGGCCCGACCCGATCGAACATCGTGTCGGCCTCGCGCAGCGGCAGCAACAACAAGTCGATCAGCGAATCGGCCACGCCGACCGCACTGTTGGCCGAGAGTTTCGCTGCCTCGTCGAACGTGGCATGGACGAAATCGTGCGCGATCCGCCCCGTCCCCGTCTTCGCCGTCAGCTTGCAGGCCGGCATGCGCTGCGACGGGAAGCCGCGATCGCGCAGCAGCGCCTTCGGCACGATCACCACGTCGTGGCGCGTGAAGGCGGGACTGACGATCAAATGCGGACATGAGACGTCGTAGGCAAGGATGTCGCCGGGGTTCAGCTCGATGTGGCGGCCTTCCTGTTCGAAATAGGACACGCCGTAGGTCTGGAAGTGGATCTTGATGTAAGGGTGTTCGTTTGACTTGGCGCGCGCCAGCGTATGCGCGATGCGATGCTGGCTCACCTCGATCTGGCAAAGCTTCAGACGCGAGACCGTGGTGTAATCGATACGCCCTTCAAGCGAGGACGCCTCCAGCGGATCGACATCGAAGTGACCACACAGACTCGTGAGCCCGTCGATCCAGCTCTGGATCTGGCGCTTCGGCGTCAGTCCGGTCGTCGAGAGCGTATGAATTGTGTCGGACATTAATCCAGCCACTGGTGTGTCCCCGGATTCGACGCGAATCGCGACCAGCGCTTGCTGGAGCCCTCAGCCGTGATTGCGTGACGTTTACCTCAAATTTGGGCGGTCTTTGAGAACGAGCGCCATCACTCCGTTGCCACCCTTGAAACTTAATCCTCCGCCTTAGTTGCACCGCCGTCAAGGGGAACCTGACCGTTGAGCGCGGCCTCACGCGACGTCGCGGACGTTGAATTCGCTCCTGCAAAATCAAAAACTTCGCGTCCGTGCGCTATCGAGCAAATCGGCTTCTCTCTTGGGCAAGTTTCCCGGTTACGAAGCCGTTAGGAATTGCGGCAGGAACAAAAAGAACGGGCCGCTCCTGCACGCGGACCTGTAGCTCTCATCAGGAGGAGGAAACAGCACAGTATCGTTTCTGGTCCCATCAGCGACCGCCCTGCACGAGCAGATGCCGGACGAGAAGCCCGGTAAATCAGCAATGCTTCGGAACAATAAACGAGACCAACGGAGGAAATGACTATGCGCAAGGTGCTACTGGCGACTTTCCTTGGCTCCGCGGCGGCGCTCGCCGTCGGGACCGCGTCGGCCAATGACGAGCTGAACAAGATGTCGCAGAACCCGAAGGACTGGGTGATGCCGACCGGCGACTACGCCAATCACCGCTATTCCAAGCTGAACCAGATCAACGCACAAAATGTCGGCAAGCTCCAGGTCGCCTGGACCTTCTCGACCGGCGTGCTGCGCGGTCACGAGGGTGGCCCGTTGATCATCGGCAACATGATGTACGTCCACACGCCGTTCCCGAACAAGGTCTACGCCATTGACCTTTCCAACGAGAACAAGATCGTCTGGAAGTACGAGCCGAAGCAGGACCCGAACGTCATCCCGGTGATGTGCTGCGATACGGTTAACCGCGGCCTCGCCTATGGCGACGGCAAGATCTTCCTGCATCAGGCCGACACGACTCTCGTCGCGCTCGACGCCAAAACCGGCCAGGTTGCGTGGACTGCCAAGAACGGCGATCCCAGCAAGGGTGAGACCGGCACCTCGGCGCCGATGGTCATCAAGGACAAGGTGCTGATCGGCATCTCCGGCGGCGAATTCGGCGTCCAGGCTCACATGAGCGCTTACGACATCAAGACCGGCAAGCTGGCTTGGCGCGGCTATTCGGAAGGTCCGGACGACCAGATCCTGGTCGACGACAAGACCACCGCGCTCGGCAAGCCGATCGGGAAGGATTCGAGCCTCAAGACCTGGCAAGGCGATCAGTGGAAGATCGGCGGCGGCGCCACCTGGGGCTGGATCTCCTACGATCCCGAGCTGAACCTGATCTATTACGGGTCGGGCAACCCCTCGACCTGGAATCCGAAGCAGCGTCCCGGCGACAACAAATGGTCGATGACGATCTGGGCACGTAACCCGGACACCGGCGTCGCCAAGTGGGTCTATCAGATGACGCCTCATGACGAGTGGGACTATGACGGCGTCAACGAGATGATTCTCTCCGACCAGTCGATCAACGGCCAGGCCCGCAAGCTGCTGACGCATTTCGATCGTAACGGCCTCGGCTATACGCTCGATCGCGCCACTGGCGAACTGCTAGTCGCCGAAAAGTATGATCCGAAGGTGAACTGGACCTCCGGCGTCGACATGGACAAGAACTCGGCGACCTATGGCCGTCCGAAGGTGCTCGACGCGGCCTCGACGGACAAGGCCGGTGAAGATCACAACGTGAAGGGCATCTGCCCGGCAGCGCTGGGCACCAAGGACGAGCAGCCGGCAGCCTACTCGCCGGACACGCAGCTGTTCTACGTCCCGACCAACCACGTCTGCATGGACTACGAGCCGTTCAAGGTGAGCTACACCGCGGGCCAGCCCTATGTGGGCGCGACGCTCTCGATGTATCCGCCGCAGGGCGATACCAACATGGGTAACTTCATCGCCTGGGATGGCAAGACCGGCAAGATCGTCTGGTCGAACAAGGAGCAGTTCTCGGTCTGGTCGGGTGCGCTCGCCACCGCCGGCGGCGTGGTGTTCTACGGCACGCTCGAAGGCTACCTGAAGGCGGTCGATGCCAAGACCGGCAAGGAGCTCTACAAGTTCAAGACTCCCTCCGGCATCATCGGCAACGTCACCACCTATGAGAACAACGGCAAGCAGTACGTTGCCGTGCTCTCCGGCGTGGGCGGCTGGGCCGGCATCGGTCTGGCGGCAGGTCTGACTGATCCGACCGCGGGCCTCGGCGCGGTCGGCGGCTACGCGGCCCTCAGCAACTACACGGCACTCGGCGGCACGCTGACCGTGTTCTCGCTGCCCAACTAGCCTCTGTGCAGTCTCGCTCCGGCGCGTGGATCAACTCCACGCGCCGGCTCGTCTCCACCTGATGCCTTCGAGGAACACCTCTTGCGTAAACTCTGCTCTGTCATTGCCACGATGATCTTCGTTGCGTCCGGAGGAATTGCTGTCGCGGACGGCTCGGGCGACCCGACTGCCGTCAAGCAGAACGAAACTGGCGAATGGCTCGATAAGGAGGGTAATCCGACCTACAAGATCACCGAGGGATCGGTGGACTGGTACACCTATTCCGGATACCGCCGCTATCACTCGGATTGCCACGTCTGCCATGGACCCGATGGAATGGGCTCGACCTATGCGCCGGCGTTGAAGGACTCGCTCAAGACCATGAGCTATGCCGATTTCCTCGGCGTCGTCGCCTCCGGCCGCAAGAACGTCTCGACCGCGCAGGAGAACGTGATGCCGGCATTCGGCGATAATCCGAACGTCGCCTGCTACATGGACGATCTCTATGTCTACCTGCGCGCCCGCTCCAACGAGGCCTGGGGCCGTGCCCGTCCAAGCAAGCATGAGGACAAGAACGATGCCTACACCAAGAACGAAGACTCGTGCATGGGCAAGAAGTGAACGTTTGCAGCCGCGCTGAGACTTAAATCTTGGCATCCTGCGAGAACTTGAGGAGTTACCGATGAAGACACGTGCCGCCGTCGCTTTCGAAGCCAAGAAGCCGCTGGAGATCGTCGAAGTCGATCTGGAGGGACCGAAGGCCGGCGAAGTGCTGGTCGAAATCAAGGCAACAGGCATCTGCCACACCGACGCCTACACGCTCGACGGCTTCGACAGCGAAGGGATCTTCCCGTCGATCCTCGGCCATGAGGGCGCCGGCATCATCCGCGAGATCGGAGCAGGCGTGACCTCCGTGAAACCGGGCGATCACGTCATTCCGCTTTACACGCCGGAGTGCCGGCAGTGCAAAAGCTGCTTGAGCCAGAAGACCAACCTCTGTACCGCGATCCGGGCGACGCAAGGCAAGGGCGTGATGCCTGATGGCACCAGCCGCTTCTCCTACAAGGGCAAGCCGATCTACCACTACATGGGCTGCTCGACCTTCTCCAACTTCACCGTACTGCCGGAGATCGCGGTGGCGAAGATCCGCGAGGACGCTCCGTTCGACAAGAGCTGCTACATCGGCTGCGGCGTCACCACCGGCGTCGGTGCCGTCGTCAACACCGCGAAGGTCACGCCGGGCTCCAACGTCGTCGTGTTCGGCCTCGGCGGTATCGGCCTCAACGTCATCCAGGGCGCCAAGATGGCCGGCGCCGACAAGATCATCGGCGTCGACGTCAACGATTCCAAGGAGGAGTGGGGCCGCCGGTTCGGCATGACCGACTTCGTCAACCCCAAGAAGATCACAGGGGAGATCGTTCCGCATCTCGTCAGCCTGACCGACGGTGGCGCCGACTACACGTTCGACTGCACCGGCAACACCACGGTGATGCGCCAGGCGCTGGAAGCCTGCCATCGCGGCTGGGGCACCTCGATCATCATCGGCGTCGCCGAGGCCGGCAAGGAGATCGCCACCCGTCCGTTCCAGCTCGTCACCGGTCGCAACTGGCGCGGCACCGCCTTCGGCGGCGCCCGTGGCCGCACCGACGTGCCGAAGATCGTCGACTGGTACATGAACGGAAAGATCCAGATCGACCCGATGATCACCCACACGCTCAAGCTCGAAGACATCAACAAGGGCTTCGACCTGATGCATGAGGGCAAATCTATCCGTTCAGTCGTCGTGTTCTAGCTCAAGCGTCACACCCAAGGAGGATCGACCCATGACTGTTGCACTCCA
>NZ_JADFUE010000051.1:0-46155 GCF_054967145.1 Bradyrhizobium sp. UFLA06-24 | reverse complement strand
CCTAGTGCGACATCATCACCCAGCACGGTGGCTGGCCGATGACAGTCTTGGTCACACCGCCCCAGACCGTCTCATTCAGACGCGAATGGTGATAAGCGCCCATGACGATGGCGTCGATGGCGTGGGACTGCGCCCAAGCCCCTAGCACCTTGCCGATCGAGCTTCCGCCGCTCTTCACAGTTTCGAAGGACGCATAGACCCCATGCTCTCTGAGGTGGTGGACAAGACTGAGGCCCGACTGCGCGATCGCTTCGGTCTTGTCCTCCGCCACGGTCACCACCCGGACGGAAGCCGCTGCCTGAATAATCGGCAAAGCGTCGCCAACCGCGCGCGCGGCGCGCGCCGAGTGGTCCCAGGCGATGACGACATGCTCGAATTCCGGCCGCAGCGAGCCCGCGTGCTGCTCGGGACAGAGCAGCAGCGGCCTGCCGGATTCAAACAGGAACGATTCTACGATGTTTTCGGTTCGGCTATCGTGGGCCTTTACGGGGATTAGGCTGAGATCGCTGAAACGTGCATGCTCCGCGAGGGTCGATGCGATCTGGTCAGCCGGCACCCTGCCCGATCGGCTCTGGGCACGCGTACCAGTGCGCGCGGCCGCCTCGGTGAATGCATTCAGGAGCTGCTGCATATCGCCCGCCTCGCACACAACGCTGAGTTCGGCGGACTCCGGGCCATCAGGAAACACCACCTTCGGGCGCACGAAAACATCGTCCTCCAGCGCAAGCCCGGTGATTCTGGCACCGAGGTCAGCGGCAACGGCGACGCATTTCTCAATTGCGGCGAGCGCAGGCCCACTCGGCTGACCGACAATCGGCAAAAAGACGTCCTTGATGGCCATCGGGATTCTCCTTGCCAGCCAAAATAGGCCGCTTTTCGTCAGCTCCCTTGATTCTCGTCAAGGCGCCGAACGCCCTCCGACGCAAGCGATGAGGGGCGTTGAGCAAAGTCAAGGACTGGCCGCTCGGTCATTCTATGGGTATTCAGTCGGAGCGGTTCGCCCCGGAGAGACTTATGCGTGCGATGGTGTTACCGGCCCCACGAGCGCGGCTTCGAATGGAGGAGCGGCCAGACCCGGTCCCCGGCGATGGCCAGATCCGGGTGAAGATAGGAGCCTGCGGGGTATGCCGGACCGACCTGCATGTCGTCGACGCCGAGCTACCCGATATTCGCTATCCGATCGTGCCCGGCCATGAGATCATTGGGCGGATCGACCTCGTCGGTCCTCATGTTGCAACCCACGCGCTTGGTGACCGGGTCGGCATTCCCTGGCTTGGCTTCACATGCGGAAAATGCCGATACTGCCGGGAAGGCATGGAAAATCTGTGCGACGCACCGCTGTTCACCGGCTATACGCGTGACGGCGGCTACGCAACGCACACCATCGCCGATGCCCGCTATGCATTTCCGCTCGGCGAAGGCGACAATGACGTGGAGATTGCGCCTTTGCTGTGTGCAGGTCTGATCGGCTGGCGCTCGCTGGTGCTGGCTGGTCCCGCAGAGCGACTAGGCCTTTACGGCTTCGGCGCGGCCGGCCATATCGTTGCACAAGTCGCAATCTGGCAGCGGCGATCCGTCTACGCGTTCACGCGGCGCGGCGATGCCCCCGCTCAGGCCCTGGCGCGACGTCTTGGTGCCGTCTGGGCGGGAGCTTCCGACGAAATGCCCGCCGAGCCGCTCGATGCCGCTATTATCTTCGCACCGGCGGGGGAACTCGTTCCGGCTGCGTTGCGCGCCGTCCGAAAAGGCGGCCGCGTGGTGTGCGCCGGCATCCATATGTCCGACATCCCGAGCTTTCCATATGATTTGCTCTGGGAGGAACGGCAATTGGTTTCGGTCGCCAATCTGACCCGGCAGGACGGACTGGATTTTCTCAAGGTCGCACCACAAGCCGGTGTGCGCACCGAGACGACGGCATTTCCGCTGGATCAAGCCAACGAGGTTCTAAGCATGCTGAGGAACGGCCAGATTCTGGGCGCAGCCGTCCTGACGCCCTGACGGTGCTTGGAATGTCTGCTTCGCTGGACAATCAAACGACGATCCAGGAACGGATCTTCCAGACACTGGCTGGACATCAGGGCGTGACGCGGATCGATACGCACGGCGCCTCCGTCTTTCTCGATGGCGATCGCGCTTTGAAGATCAAGCGGGCCGTGCTGTTTCCTTTCCTCGACTATTCCAGCCTTGAGAAGCGCAAGGCGGCCTGCGAGGAGGAAATCCGGATCAACCGGCCACTGGCGCCGCAGATTTACCACGGTGTTGTCGCGATCACCGAGGAGCCGGACGGATCGGTAAAGGTCAATGGCCGCGGCCGAGCGATCGAATACGCCGTCGACATGTCTCGTTTCGACGAGAACCAGACGCTGGACCATCTGGCGAAGGCGCGAACGTTCGACGCGGATCTTGCATCAGCCATTGCCGGCGCAATCGTGGCATCGCACGCGGCGGCGACGCCTGCCGACGGCAAGGCTTGGATGTCCTCGATTCCTGTCCTGATCGACGGCAACAGCGCGGGCTTGCGAGTTGGCAATGACCTTCAGGGCGCGGACATCGAACAGCTCGCGCGGGCCTCGCACGATGCATTCCTGCGCACCCATCCTTTGCTTGAAGAACGCGGCCGCCGAGGCTTCGTGCGCCGTTGCCACGGCGATCTGCACCTCGCCAATATCGTGCTGATTGATCAGCGGCCGGTGCTGTTCGATGCCATCGAGTTCGATGCACAGATGGCGACGGTCGACGTGCTCTACGATCTCGCCTTCACGCTGATGGACCTGCTGCGCCACGATCAGTCGCTCGCCGCAAACGTTGTCCTGAACCGGTATCTTGCCGCGACGCCGTCCGAAAACCTCGATGCGCTCGGCGCGCTGCCCCTGTTCATGTCCATTCGCGCCGCGATCCGCGCCCAAGTGGCCCTGGCACGGCTGAAGTCACATTCCGATGATGTCCGCATCCTTGACGAGGCGCGGCGCTATTTTGACCTTGCCCGAACGCTGATCCAGCCGCCCGCTCCCCGTCTGATCGCGGTCGGCGGGCTGTCGGGCACCGGCAAAACGGTTTTGGCAGCGGCGCTCGCGCCCACGGTGGCGCCGCAGCCGGGGGCCGTCGTGTTGCGCAGCGATGTCATTCGCAAGCAGATGTTCGGGGTGGCCGACACGGACCGGCTGCCACCATCGGCCTACACGCCCGAACTTGCAGAGCGGGTTTACGCAACATTGGCCGAGCGCGCCCACCATGTGCTGGCCCAGGGCCATTCGGTGATCATCGATGGCGTGTTCGCCCGCGATGTCGAGCGAGAGGCCATCGCCGCACTGGCCCGAGATTGCAACGTGCCTCTCACCGGACTCTTCCTCGTCGCGGATCTGGCAACCCGGCAGGCGCGCATCGGCAGCCGGCGCGGCGATGCCTCCGATGCCACGCAAGAGGTTGCCGCATTGCAAGAGCGCTATAAGATCGGGCATGTCGGGTGGGCGAGCATCGATGCATCCGGAACACAAGCGCAGACGCTCCAAAGCTGCCGGGATGCGATCGCTAAAGGCAAATAAGGCAATCTGATAGGCGCGAGCTAGGATGGCGCGACCCACCACGAGTTCGACGGCCACCGGCCATGCCAAGCCGCCGGCGGGCCGCGTTCGGCGGCCGGGCCGCCTCAGCCCCGCTATGGCCTGCGATACGGCCTTTCGGATCATTGCCCGCCGTCATCTCGCCGCCGTGCTCGCCCAGCACGACCGCACATGCCGTGGCGATCCGGACGCGTTGCACCAGATCCGGATCGCCCTGACCCATCTGCGGACTGCGATCCGCTTCTTTTCGCCCATGGTCGACGATGCGCTACGCCCCAAAGTCTGGGCCGAATTGAAATGGTTGAACAGCCAGCTCGGCATGGTGCGGGACCTCGATGTTGCGATCGAACGCATGGCCTCCGGCGGCAAGCTCGCCGAACTCCAGCACTGGGACGACAAGCGCGCCGAAAGTCATCGCCTGCTGGCCCGCGCGCTGCAATCGGCAAGATATCGCCGTCTGGTCGAACAGACATCGGGCTGGATCGAGGGCGGCCCCTGGTCAACCAGGCGGAGCAAGGAGGCCATCAGACTTCGCCGCTGTCCGCTCGCCAACCACGCCATGGTGCAACTGACCGATTGGGAAAGGACGCTGCTGAGGAAGGCCCGGAAGCTGCGCAAGCTCGACGTCGAGAAACGGCACAAGCTGCGCATTCTCAACAAGCGATTGACTTATTCGATCGAGTCGCTGGAGGATCTGTTCACCGACAAGTCGCTGAAGAAGCAAAAGGCGATCCTTAAGCAATTGCGCAAGGCGCAAAAAGCCCTTGGACAGCTCAACGATGATGCGCGCGGTCAGGCGCTGGCCGCCTCATTGAGGGAGGCCGTTCCGGAAGCAGCGATTCGTTTTCTCGACTACGAGCGCGAAAAGAAGTTGCTGCGAACAGCCTCAATGGCGTATCGGAAACTCGACAAGGCCAAACCCTTGCGCCCCTCCGACATCACTCCGGATGCCGAGCCCAAGCCTTAAGTGCGGACGTAGTCGCCCGGTGCATCGGGAAGGCCATCAATCTCGCCATTTCCGATCGGTGGCGGATCGCAAAACTCGCCGGATTTCGCGCTGAGCCAGCGGGTCCATTCCGGCCACCACGACCCCTCGACATGCGGTGCCAGCTTCAGCCATTCATCCGGGCCGATATAGGGCGCGTCCGCGGCCTTGGTCATCACCTGATAGCTGTGCCCAGCCTCGTCGGGCGGCGCCACGATGCCGGCATTGTGGCCTCCGCTGGTCAACAGGAAGGTCAGATCGGCATCGACCTGATAGTGGAGCTTGTGGACGGATCGCCACGGCGCCACGTGATCGGTGAGCGTGCCGACCACGAACATCGGGATGTGAATGTCGGACAGAGAAATGTTTCCGCCGCCGACGCGATAACGTCCCTCAGCAAGATCATTGTTGAGGAAGAGCTTTCGCAGGTATTCCGAATGCATCCGATAGGGCAGCCGCGTCGCGTCGGCATTCCAGGCCATCAGATCGCTCGGCGCCGAAGCTTCGCCCATCAGGTAGTCACGCGACAACCGCGACCAGATCAGATCGTTCGAACGCAGCAGCGCGAACGCGCCCGCCATCTGCGCCGTATCGAGGTAGCCTCGTTGCCACATCACGTCTTCGAGAAAGGTAACCTGGCTTTCGTTGATGAAGAGCGTCAGCTCGCCGGCCTCGGTGAAATCAGTTTGCGCGGCCAGGAGAGTGATGGTGCCGAGGCGATCGTCGCCGTCGCGCGCCATTGCGGCGGCAGCGATCGACAGCAAGGTGCCGCCGAGACAATAACCGAGCGCGTGAATCTTCTGTGCCGGCACGATCCGGCCAATCACATCCAGTGCGGCCATCACACCCAGCTTGCGGTAATCGTCGAACGCAACATCCCGATCTCTTGCGTCCGGATTGCGCCAGGAGATCGCGAAGACCGTGAAGCCCTGTTCGGTGAGGTATTTGACCAGCGAGTTCTGCGGCGACAGATCGAGGATATAGTATTTCATGATCCAGGCGGGCACGATCAGGATCGGCTCGGGCCGCACCTGCGCCGTGGTGGGATGATACTGGATCAGTTCGATCAGCTCGTTACGGTAGACAACCTTGCCGGGCGACACCGCAACGGTCTTGCCGACGACGAACTGTTCGTCTCCGCCCGGCTTCGCGGACGACAGCAACCGCATCAGGTCGCCGCACCAGTTCTGTCCGCCGAACACGAAATTCTCCCCGCCGCTCTGGAACGCCTTCTCCAGCACCTGCGGATTGGTCATTGCGAAATTCGACGGTGCCAGCATGTCGAGCATCTGGCGCACAGAGAATTCGACGATAGCCTCGTTCGCCCGCGAGACGCCGCGCACGCCAGTCGTTGCATCGTGCCACCAGCGCTCTCCGAGCAGAAAGGCCTGCGCAACAATATTGAACGGCGCGGCCTCCCATTGCGGCGCCCTGAAGCGGCGATCCCGTCCGTCCGGCCGGATCACCGACCAGGGCTCTTGCGCGGGTGAGGTCGCGTGCGCGGCAGCTTCCAACAAACGGCCGGTGTCACGAACCACCCGCTCAGCGATCTCCATTCGACGCTGTGGAGCTCCTGCAAGATGGCAGCCCCAGTCAAGCCAGGCGAGCAGCAAGGCTGTCGGCGAAATTCCGCCCGTGAACCGCGCGAGCAAGGCGTGGAACGTGCGGTCGAGCAGGTAGGGCTCCGGCACCGGCTGGACGGTCGATCTCTCCGCGTTTGGCTCGGCTTTCGTGACTGAGCGGGCGACGTCCACAACAGGCTCGGTGGAGGCCGCCGGCTGATCGGGCAGAGGAAGGATTTGCACAACGTTCATGGGATTCCCGTGCGCTGCTGATCGCATGTGGGGGCAGGATATGGCCGCCTGCTTTGGGGGCGTTGAGCTGCATCAATTCTGAGGCCGATCACAATCGCTTAAATCCGCAACAACCGGCTTCGTGCTCTTGACCTGCGTCAAACGCTCTCTCGGCGCCCCATCTAGACTTAACCATCGAAATTCGAAAAGCCAGCGGAGCTTCCCATGCGCGCCCACCAGATCATGACCAGGTCGGTTATCTCGGTCACGCCCGACACCAGCATCGTCGAGGCCGCGAACATCATGCTGAAGCGTCACGTCAGCGGCCTCACCGTAGTCGACGACCGAGGCAAGCTGGTCGGCGTCGTCTCGGAAGGCGACTTCATCCGCCGAAGCGAGATCGGCACCGGACGCAAGCGCGGCCGCTGGCTGAGCTTCATCCTCGGCCCCGGCACGTCCGCCAGCGACTTCGTCCACGAGCACGGTCGCAAGGTTTCCGAGGTGATGACCACATCGCCTGTGACCATCACGGAGGATACCGCGCTCGCCGAGATCGTCGAGCTCATGGAGCGGAATAACGTCAAACGCTTGCCGGTGGTTCGCGGCGACAAGGTCGTCGGCATCGTGTCACGCGCCAACTTGCTGCAGGCAGTGGCGGGCCTCGCGCGCGAGGTGCCCGACCCGACCGCCGACGATGATCACATCCGCAGCCGCATCATTGATGCCATGGAGAAGCACGACTGGTGCCCGTTCGGGCTGAACGTCATCGTGCGCGACGGCATTGTTCACCTGAGCGGTGTCATTACGGAAGAACGCTCGCGTCAAGCCGCGGTCGTCGCAGCGGAGAATGTGGAGGGCGTGAAGAAGGTGCACGACCATCTTTGCTGGGTCGATACCATGTCGGGCGTCTATTTGAACTCGCCCGAGGACGATGAGCTCGCCAAAGCAAGCTGAGCGCCAGAAACGGCTCAGAGAGGGATGACGGCGGTGGCTTCAATTTCGACGCGCGCCGCCCTCTCGACCAGACGGACGACCTGCACCAGCGCCATCGCGGGATAGTGCGCACCGAAGATGGCGCGGTAGATCTGGCCGAGTTCCTTCAGATTCGCCAGGTATTCGTCCATGTCGACGACATACCAGGTCAGACGCACCAAATGTTCGGGCCGCGCACCCCCCTCGGCCAAAATCTCGGCGATATTGCTGAGGGCCTGGCGCACCTGGGCGACAAAGCCGTCCGCGAGACGCTCTTGGGCATCCCAGCCGATCACACCACCCGTGACGACGAGGCGGCCCTCTGCGGCCATACCGTTGGCATAGCCCTTCGGCATCGGCCAGCCCGAGGGCTGCAGCACCTGAGACTTGGGGCTGGAATCATCCCCGGTGGCGGCTGGCAGCACCGCAAGTTGGGGGCCTTTCGGCGTCGTTACTGACAACTTTCGATCCTCATCTCATTCCGCCGCGACGCCCGAGGACGCCGCAGCTGCCTGCGCCAATTGACGCAAGGCAAAGCGCTTCAATTTTCCGGTCTCGGTCTTCGGTAGCTGCGTCACGAACTCGATCGCCCGCGGATATTTGTACGGCGCGATCTCGCGTTTGACGTGCTCCTGCAGCTCGGCTGCAAGCTTTGCGTCCGGTATCACCCCGGGTGCGGCAACGACATAGGCCTTCACGATCATCCCGCGCGCCTCGTCGGGAGCACCGACGACGCCACATTCGACAACGGAGGGGTGCGTGAGCAGCGCCGCCTCGACGTCAGTGCCTGCAATGTTGTAGCCGGCGGAAACGATCATGTCGTCGGAGCGCGACTGGTACCAGAAATAGCCATCGCTATCCATCAGATAGGTATCGCCCGTAATATTCCAGCCATTTTGAACGTACTTGCGCTGACGTTCGTCGGCGAGATAGCGGCAACCGGTCGGTCCGCGCACCGCGAGCTTCCCCATCGTGCCAGGCGGCAAATCGTTGCCGTCGTCATCGACGATCTTGGCCTCATAGCCCGGCACCGGCTTGCCCGTCGCGCCGGGACGAATTTCCTCCTCAGTCGCGCTGATGAAGATGTGCAGGAGCTCCGTCGAGCCAATGCCGTCCATCAGCTTGATGCCCGTGGCCTTTAGCCAGGCATCGAAGGTCGCCTTGGGCAACGTCTCACCGGCGGAGACGCACTTTCGCAGCGATGAAATGTCGCGGCCGGAGAGCTTGCTGATCATGGCGCGATACGCGGTCGGAGCTGTGAAGCAGACGGTGGTCTTGTATTGTTCGATTGCCGCCAGGATCTCATCGGGCGTCGTCTTCTCGAGCACGACGAAGGAGGCGCCGATGTGCATTGGAAACAGCACGCCGCCGAAGCCGAACGTGAAAGCAAGCGGCGCGGAGCCAACGAAACGATCGTTCTGCTCGGCCCGCAGGATGTTCCGCGCGTAAGCATCGCACACCGCCAGCATGTCGCGGTGGAAATGCATGGTGCCCTTGGGATCGCCGGTTGTTCCGGATGTGAATGCGATCAGGCAGATGTCGTCGGAAGCCGTATCGACCGCCCTAAACTCCGGGCTCGCATCGGCGATCAAAGCCTCGAGCGAGTCGGGAGCACCATTGCCCCAATAGACCACGCGCTTCAGTCCAGGCGCAGCCTGCTTCGCCTTCTCCATTTCCTCGGAGAGCTTGCCGTCGCAGAGGGCAAGCGCAATCTCCGCCTTCTGGATCGGATAGGACAGCTCCTTGGCGCGCAGCAGCGGCATCGTCGCCACGCAAATGCCGCCGGCTTTGATCACCGCAAGATAAGTTGCGACCATCATCGGATTGTTGGCCGAGCGCAGCAGCACGCGCCCTCCGGTTACAAGGCCGAGCTTGCTGACCAGGACATTGGCGATGCGGTTCACCAGCGCTTGCAGTTCGCGATAGGTATAGCTGACGGCGGGACTGATGACGCACGGCTCCTCCCCGCGCCCCTGCTCGACCCACCGGTCGAGAAAGTAGCTGACGCAGTTCAATCGGGATGGATATTGCAACTCCGGCCGCGTGAAGATGAACTCCGGCCAGAGCTCGGGCGGCGGCAGATGCTGCCGCGCGAATGTGTCGACATGGGCGGTCGCAGCGTTTGCGTCATGCGAGCCCGAGACTTGAACCTTGGCGGCGTTGGCCATCGCACGCTCCTTTGCGCATGGAAAGCACCCGGCAGCACTTACTGGAAAACATTTTAGGCTTAAAACAATTTCGCGCAATAGCGGATTTTGGGCATCCCATGCATTTTCGTACGGCAAAGTGGGATTGAGGGGCGCCTAGGGCCGGCGGCGCGCGGCCGATTTCTGCGCCGAGGCCTTGGTCTTGGCCAGCAGCCGCATGAGCTCGCGCACGTCTTTTGGCGTCAGATCGGCGAACAGATCGGCGATCCAGGTTTCATGTTCCGCAGCCATCCGGCGAAATTCGGCGCGACCGAGTTTTGTGAGGCGGATCACCTGGACGCGGCGGTCCGTCTCCGAGGTGCGGCGGTCGAGATGGCCGGATTCCACGAGGCGTTCGACGAGCCCGGTGACGTTGCCGTTGGACACCATCATGCGCTTGGAGACGTCCGACAGCGTCATGCCATCGGGGGCCTTGTCGAGCTGCGCCATCAGGTCAAAGCGGGGCAACGTGACGTCGAAGCGTTGCCGCAAGCGACCGCGAACTTCGCCCTCGATCAGGGTCGTGCAGGTCAGCAGACGCAACCACAGCCGGAGCTCGTCGGCGTGGTCCTCGGGCGTTTCGACGGCCTTGGTCTCGGAATCGAGCATCTCGATGCGATCATTCCCCGCTGGCATGGGCGCCGGCAGGCTTCCCAACGTTTTGAGCTTCAAATAAATCAGCGCCGGCCGCAAGCCCAAAGCTGCAACAATCGATCGCAGGCGAATTTGTTTAGGCTTCAAGTAATTGGCGCGGGGCTTGCATGCGCCGCGCCCATACGATGGCGACCTCCCAAGCTTGCTTGCCGCGGCAGCCGTCATCGGCATAAGCTCGGATCGACGTACGCGGCTTGCAGCGCAAGCCCGATATTACGGGGGGACAGATCATGAAGACGCAACTGACCTTGGCCGCGGCCGCGTTTCTGCTCGGCACCGCCATGCGCCCTGCCCTCGCCGAGGACAAGATCAAGCTCGGCGTGATCGTGACACTATCGGGCCCTGCCGCTGCGCTCGGTCAGCAGGTTCGCGACGGCTTTGCGCTTGCGGTCAAGGATCTCGGCGGCAAGATGGGCAGCCGCGATGTCGACGTGGTCGTTGTCGATGACGAGTTGAAACCCGACGCGGCCGTGACCAAAGTCAAGGGGCTGCTTGAGCGCGAGAAGGTCGACTTCGTCGTCGGTCCGATCTTCTCCAACATCCTGCAGGCGATCCACCGTCCGGTCACCGAATCCAAGACATTCCTGATTAGCCCCAATGCCGGCCCGTCGACCTTCGCTGGCAAGGACTGCAACCCGTTCTTCTATGTGACCTCCTACCAGAATGACCAAGTGCACGAAATCCTCGGCAAAGTCGCGCAGGATCGCGGCTACAAGCGGATGTACGTGATGGTGCCGAACTATCAGGCCGGCAAGGATTCGGTCGCGGGCTTCAAGCTGGACTACAAGGGCGAGATCGTCGAAGAGTCCTACATGCCGCTGAACACGCTTGATTTCCAGCCGGAGCTTTCCAAGATCGCCTCGCAGAAGCCCGACGCGCTGTTCACGTTCATGCCGGGCGGCCTCGGCGTCAATCTCGTCAAGCAGTACAAGCAGGCAGGTCTGGCCGACAGCATTCCGGTGCTGTCAGCCTTCACGGTGGATGAATCGACCTTGCCGGCACAGCAGGATGCGGCCGTTGGCATGTTCGGCGGCGCGAACTGGGCGCCCAATCTCGACAATCCTCAGAACAAGAAGTTCGTCGCGGCCTATGAGGCCGCCTACAACAGCGTGCCAGGCACCTATGCCTTCCAGGCCTACGATGCTGCCATGCTGATCGATAGCGCGGTCAAGAGCGTAAAGGGCGATCTCTCAAACAAGGAGGCGATTGCGGCTGCACTGAAGAAGGCGGACTTCACCTCGCTACGCGGGTCGTTCAAGTTCAACACCAACGGCTATCCGATTCAGGACTTCTACCTGACCAAGGTCGCCAAGCGTCCGGACGGCAAATTCCAGACGGAGATTGTCCAGAAGGTTTTTGAGAATTATGGCGACCGTTACGCCAAGGACTGCAAGGCAAACTAGGAGCGCGGGTCGCGTTCAGGGAGGACTGCAATGAAGAGCGAAATCACCGGCATCACGCGGGCCAATGAGGGAATCCAGGGCATTTCCTGGAACATCCTCGGCCAGACCTATGTGCCCAAGAGCTGCGCCGAAAACAGCTTCTCCTGGCATGCGACGTTGCCACCGGGCACGTTCGTGCCGCCGCACATCCATCCCGATCAAGATGAGTACCTCTACATGCTGGAGGGGAAGCTCGACTTCGTGCTCGGCAATTCAGAGGCACAGGCAACCCCCGGCGATCTGATCCGGCTCGGGATGGGCGTCCCACATGGCATCTTCAACAAGTCGGACCAGACCGCAAAAGTGTTGTTCTGGGTGTCGCCGACCAAAAAGCTGTTCGACCTGTTCTGGGGCCTTCACAATATGAAGGAACAGAAGCCGGAGGACGTGGTGGCGATGGCCGCTGAATTCAACATCCATTTCCTGCCGCCGCCGCCCGGGGCCAGCTAAACCCTGGCGTCAGGCGCGCACCGCTGCGAGGCCTGGCACCGCCGCGAACCCGGCCTTGGTGGCATAGCCGCGCACGATCGCCTCGCGCTGCGAATAGCTCAGAACGTTGTCGACGTTGTCAAAGCCGTCAGGCGCGAGCTGCTCGACGGCGTCGATGACGCCCTCCGGGCCGCCGCGCCTGTTGGAGCGGACGATCTCCGCGGTCATCGGCAGCCGCTTCTTCTCGTATTCCATGAGCGCCTGTCGTGGATGTTCGGCGCGCACCAAAGCATCCGCGAGGCAGCGCGCGTCGAGGATCGCCTGCGAGGCGCCATTGGATCCCACCGGATACATGGGATGCGCGGCATCGCCGAGCAGCGTGACGCGACCTGATGACCAATAGGGCAAGGGGTCGCGGTCGCAGGTCGGGTATTCGTAGAATTCGGGCGTTGCCGAGATCAGGCTCTTCACGTCGATATAAGGAACGGAGAAGCGCGTCACATGCGGCATCAGCTCCTCGCGCCGGCCCGGGCGCGACCAGTCTTCTTTGCGTGGAGGCGGCGCGTTGCCCTCGCCCACTTTCACCAGCACTGCCCAATTGGTGAGACGGCTGACCGAGCTTGAACCCTCCGCGATCGGATAGATCACCACCTTGGCATTGAGCCCCCCGGCCACAATCATCGACTTGCCCGTCAGGAACAGCGGCCAGTCACGCGCACCCCGCCAGAGCATCAGGCCGTTCCAGCACGGCGGCCCCTCGTTCGGAAACAGCGTGTCGCGGACCCGCGAGTGAATGCCGTCGGCGCCAATTAGGATATCACCGCGCGCGGTGTGGATGTGCGCGCCGGTGCGGTCGAAGAAATAGGCGGTGACGCCAGCCTCATCTTGCGTGAAAGCACCGAGCCGGCAACCAGTGTGGATGGCCTCCGCGCCAAGCCGCTCCTCGACGGCGTGATGGATGACGCCCTGGAGGCGGCCTCGGTGGATCGAGAATTGCGGCACGTCGTGACCGGCGTCGATGCCGCGGGCTTCGCGCCAGACCTCCTGGCCATGGCGGTTGAGGTAATAGAGCTGGTCGGTCCGGATCGCGACCTCATCGAGCTTTTCCAGCAGGCCAAGGCTGGCGAGCTCGCGCATGGCGTGCGGAAGCGTGTTGATGCCAACGCCAAGCTCGCGGATCGTATCGGACTGCTCGAAAATCTCGCAACCGATGCCGCGAGCCCGCAGCATCAAGGCCGTGGTGAGACCACCAATACCACCACCGACGATAATCGCCTTCATCGCCCTCAACTCCACTCGAATACGCCAGGCAATGGGGTTAAGGTCGCACGGGCGGTCACTCCGCTGCAAGCGGCTTTGTCGCCTCCGCCTTGAGCTCGGCCCGCGTCTTTGGCTTAGCCTTAATCCTAAGCTCCTCGAGATCCTGCCGGTCGCGGACGCTATTGCGGAAAATCTGCTCCTTTCCTGGCAGATATTGCGGTGGGCAGAACGCCTCGTTTGCGCCATACCAGGCCGCCGCCTTCATGGTGAAGAAGGGGTCGACGAGATGTGGCCGACCAAGGGCAACCAGGTCGGCCCGGCCGGCCGCCAAAATGGTATTGGCCTGATCCGCAGTCGTGATATTGCCGACACACATGGTGGCCACCCGCGCCTCGTTGCGGACCTGATCCGAGAACGGTGTCTGGAACATCCGCCCGTAGACCGGCTGCGCATCGCACACGGTCTGGCCGGTCGACACGTCGACGAGATCGACGCCGGCCTCAGCGAAGGCCCGGGCAATAGCCACCGCATCGTCGCCCGTGATGCCGCCATCGGCCCAATCGGTTGCGGAAATACGCACCGACATCGGCTTGTGCTTCGGCCACACCGCCCGCAGAGCCTCGAAAATCTCAAGCGGGAAACGCAGGCGATTTTCGAGGGAGCCGCCATACTCGTCGGTACGCGCGTTCGTCAGCGGCGAGATGAAGCTCGCGAGCAGATAGCCGTGAGCGCAATGCAGCTCGAGCATGTCGAAGCCGCAGCGCTCGCCGCGCTCGGCCGCCGCGACGAAAGAATCTCGCACCGCAACCATCCCGGCGCGGTCAAGTTCGCGCGGCACCCGGCTGTCGGGGAAATAGGGCAGCGGCGATGCTGAGACCACGTCCCAGCCGCCTTCATCCAGCGGGCGATCGATGCCGTCCCACATCAGCTTGGTCGCGCCCTTGCGCCCCGCGTGCCCGAGTTGCAGGCAGATCTTCGCCGCGGAGTTGGCATGGACGAAATCCACGACCCGGCGCCACGCTCTCTCCTGCTCGTCGTTCCACAACCCGGCGCAGCCCGGCGTGATCCGGGCATCATGACTGACGCAGGTCATCTCGGTGAAGATCAGGCCTGCGCCGCCAATCGCGCGGGATCCGTAATGCACCAGATGGAAGTCGGTCGGCACCCCCTCCTTGGCCGAGTACATACACATCGGCGACATCACCGCCCTGTTGGCGACCTCCATCTCGCGGAACCGGAATGGCTGAAACAGCGGCACCGCTGGCGTCTCGATGTCGACGTCGAAGCCGCTGCTCCGCACTTGTCTGGCAAAGGATTTATCGACTTCGGCCACAAAATCCGGCGCGCGGAGCTTCAGATTGTCATATGTGATCGCCTTCGAGCGCGTCATCACGCCGAAGGCGAATTGCACGGGATCGAAATCCCAGAACCGGTCGACGTGCTCGAACCAAACCAAAGAGACGTCGGCGGCGTGCTGGGTCTTCTCGACCTCCTCGCGGCGGCCGTGCTCATAAACCTCGAGGGCGGCGTCGATGCCAGGCGCCTTGGCCATCGCCTCTGCCAGCGCGATCGCATCTTCCATTGCCAGCTTGGTCCCGGAACCGATCGAGAAATGCGCGCTCGCCTTGGCGTCGCCCAGCAGGACCATGTTGTCCTTGACCCAGCGTTTGCTGCGGATCATCGGGAAGTTGCGCCACATCGAGCGGTTGGTGAGCAGCTTGTGCCCATCGAGAAACCACCCGAAAATATCGGCCATCCGCGCGGCGGACTGAGTCTCATTGAGCCCCGTCAGGCCGGCGCGCGCAAACGTGTCCGGATCGGTTTCAAAGATCCAGGTCGAATGCCCGGCTTCGTATTGATAGGCGTGGGCGATAAAGGGCCCCCACTCCGTCTCCTGGAAGATGAAGGTGAAGGCATCAAGCGGCCTGGTCGAGCCCATCCATGCGAACTTGTTGGCGCGGAGGTCGACTCCCGGCTGGAAGTGCTCGGCATATTTCTCGCGAAAACGGCTGTTGACGCCGTCGGCGAGCAAGACGAGATCGGCATCAGCAAAGCGAGCCTCGTCGTCGATATCCACTTCGAAATGCAGGCTGACACCGAGCTCGCGCGCGCGCTCCTGGAGGATCAGGAGCAGCTTTTGCCGGGAGCAGCCGCAAAAGCCGTTGCCGCCGACGCGGTGTACCGTGCCGCGAAAATGCACGGCGATATCGTCCCAATAGGCAAATTCCTGGGTGATGCGGCGGTAGCTCGGCAGGTCATGCTTTTCGAAATTGTCCAGCGTTGCGTCCGAGAACACCACGCCGAAGCCGAAGGTATCGTCGGCCCGGTTGCGCTCATACACGCTGATGTCGGCGCTCGGGCGCTGCTTCTTGAGCAGGATCGCAGCGTAAAGACCTGCAGGTCCACCACCGATGATCGCAACTTTCATGGGAGCCTCGCCAGTTTACCCGGGCAGGAAACTATTTTAAGCCTAAAATAATTTCTGGCAAGTCCCCGTTTCAGGCAGCGGTGCTCAAGGGCCGCCGCTCAATCGCCCCTGAAGACCGGCTTGACCTTGTTGGCGAAAGCCTCGAAAGCGCGCTCGAAATCGGCCGTCGTCATGCACAAGGCCTGAGCAACAGCCTCCGCCTCGATCGCCTCCTCGACCGACATCGCCCATTCCATCGCCAGCATCCGCTTGGTCATGGTGTTGGCAAAGGTCGGCCCTTCCGCGACCTGCTTGGCCAGCAACTGCGCCTGGGGCAGCACCTGCTCCGGCGTGACGATGCGGCTGAAAAAGCCCCAGCGCTCGCCCTCCTCCGCCGTCATGAACCGACCCGTGTACAGGAGCTCGGAGGCGCGGGACTGGCCGATGATCCGCGGCAGGATCGCGCAGGCCCCCATGTCGCAGCCGGCAAGTCCCACCTTGTTGAACAGAAATGCCACCTTGGCTCCGCTCGCCGCGAGCCGCATATCGGACGCCATGGCAATGATCGCGCCAGCCCCGGCGCAGATGCCCTCGACGGCGGCGACGACCGGCTGTGGGCAGGCCCTCATCGCCTTGACGAGATCACCGGTCATCCGCGTGAACGCCGTCAGCCCCTTGGTGTCCATTTTCACCAGCGGGCCGATGATCTCGAACACATCGCCGCCGGACGAAAAATTGCCGCCGGCACCGGTCACCACGATCGACTTGACCGCATCGTCGAAGGCGCAAGCGCGGAAGAAGTCCGTTAGCTCGCGATAGCTCTCGAACGTCAGGGGATTCTTCCGTTCCGGACGATTGAGCGTTACCGTGGCAACTCCCTCAACCACGGCCAGGAGGAAGTGCTGCGGCGAATAATCCGCGAGCGGCACGGTGACGGGATTGGCTGGTCTGCTCATACGATCTCCTTAGCTTCCTTGGTCCACGCCCGGGCAACGCGCTAGATTTCGCCACCGGCGACCGCAATCGCCTGTCCAGTGATCGCTCCAGCGTCCTCGCTGCACAGCCAGAGGACTGCATTGGCGACCTCTCGCGGCGTGATCAGGCGCCCCTGCGGATTGTGCTTGGCGAGCTCGGCGATCGCCTGCTCCCGACTTCGTCCGGTCTTCTTCACGATGTTGTCGATACTGCCGGCAACCAGATCAGTGTCCGTGAAGCCGGGGCACACCGCATTCACAGTAACGTTGCTCCCCGCCATTTCGAGCGCCAGCGAACGCACAAGACCGAGTACGGCGTGTTTCGCCGCCGCGTACGCACTCACATACGCATAGCCCTTGAGGCCTGCCGTTGACGCAATGGCGACGATGCGCCCATAGGGGCGATCCTTCATCCCCGGCAGTACGGCACGAATGGCATGGACAACACCCAGGAAATTGACGTCCATCATGCGCGCAAAAAGGGCACTGTCCGATTTCGCAAAGGGCGCGGATTCGGCGCTGCCGGCGTTGGCAATCAGGATGTCGATCGGCTTCCGCGCCTGGGCTTCCGCGAGGGCTGCGTTCAGAGAGATTTCGTCTGAAACATCAGCAACTGCCGCAAAATGCGCGGCACCTGCGTTGACCGCTTCGTCGAGGGTTGCCGCATTCCGGCCAAGCACCGTCACTGTGGCGCCTGCGCCAACAAGGGCCGCCGCGATCGCGCGGCCAATGCCGCGCCCCCCACCGGTCACCAGCGCATGCGGCGAATGCGGCAATCCGGACATGCGCTTGCTCCTCAAGATCTGCTGACCGTCTCCCCGATATATTTTAACCTTCAAATTTTTGCAACGAAAGCGCGGACCGATGCCGCGAACCATCTGGCGAGAGACCGGTCCGAAAATTGCTTTAAGCATAAAATTATCGCTTCCCATCCCCCTCAAGGCTGTTAGCATCGGCCGGCCCAGCAAAAGGATGTCGCGTGTCGCAGCTAGCGCCAATGATAACAAGGGACGGACGTTTCGCTTATGAAGCCACGGGCAATCCGGGCGCGACACCCCTGATTTTCCTGCATGGCATTGGCGGCGCAGCGCGGGCCTGGCGGCAGCAGCTTGCGACATTCGGCGGTCGTTTTCGCGCGATCGCATGGGACATGCCGGGCTATGGCGGCTCGGCCCCGCTCGCCAGCGTCAGTATCGCTGCCCTGGCTGGTGCACTCCAGCAATTCATTGATCAGATCGGCGCTGCTAAGCCCATTCTGGTCGGCCATTCCATAGGGGGCATGATCGTCCAGAAATGGCTGACGCAATCGCCGAAACTCGCCCGCGCCGTTGTCCTCGCGCAAACCAGCCCGGCATTCGGCAAGGCCGATGGCGACTGGCAGAAATCGTTCCTTGAGGCACGGCTGGGCCCGCTCAATCGCGGCGAGACCATGAGGTCGCTGGCGCCTTCTCTGGTGAGGGAGCTCGTCGGCGATGATCCCGATCCCAAGGGAATGGAGCTTGCGCGCGAGTGCATGGCAAGTGTGCCCGAAGCAAGCTATCGCGCCATGATGCTCGCCTTGATCGGGTTCGATCAGCGCAGCACGCTCAAGGACATTACCGTACCGACCCTGCTGCTGTCCGGCTCCAAGGACAACAATGCGCCCGCCCCGATGATGGCGAAGATGGCGACCTACATTCCCGCGGCCGAATATGCCGAACTGCCCGGCGTCGGCCATCTCGCCAACCTTGAACGACCAGATGCCTTCGACAAAGCGCTCAGCAGCTTCGTCGATCCGATTGCCACAAAACAGGGGTGACTGCGTCATGACCATGCAAGTCAGCAAGACCATCGGCACCACCGACAAGGTCGCGCTGGATGCGCCGATCTTCGATCCCGTGGCCTTCCGCCTGAGCGAGGAGCAAGCCGCCATCGTTGCGCGGGCGCGTGAGATCGGCCAGAGCGTCTTCGCCGGCCGCGCCGCCGCATACGATCGTGAGGCCGTATTCCCGACTGAGAACTATCGCGACCTGCATCGCGCCGGCCTGCTCGGCATCGCTGTCCCCAAAAAACACGGCGGGCTGGGCGCCGATTATCAGACTTACGCACTGGCTGCCGCGGAGATCGGCCGCTATTGCGGCGCGACCGCGCTGACATGGAACATGCATGTCTGTTCGACGCTGTGGTCCGGGCCCCTGGCTGATGACCTCGATATGGACGCAGAGACCCGCGCCGAGCATGAGCGGCGGCGTGCGATCCATTACAAGCGCATCGTCGAAGATGGCGCCATCTACTCGCAACCCTTTTCTGAGGGCGGCGCGGCAGCGGCTGGCGGCGTTGCCTTCGGCACGGAGGCAAAGCCTGTCGATGGCGGCTGGATCGTCAACGGCAAGAAGATCTTTGCATCGCTGTCGGGCCATGCGGACTATTACGGCGTGCTCTGTACGGAGATCGAGGAAGGCGAAAAGGCCTCACGTCGCAATACGCTCTACCTCGCGATATCGGCCAAGTCGCAAGGCGTTTCCGTCGTCGGCGATTGGGATCCGCTCGGCATGCGCGGAACGGTCTCGCGAACGCTATTGTTCAAGGACGTGTTTGTACCTGAGGATTCCGCGCTGATGCCGCGCGGGGTCTATTTCCAGGCCGCAATGCGCTGGCCACACATGTTCCTGACCCTGTCACCAACCTATATGGGCCTTGCGCAAGCCGCTTACGACTTTACGGTGCGTTATCTGCGAGGCGAGGTGCCGGGCATGCCGCCGGCCAAGCGCCGGATGTACCCGACCAAGCAGATCGCGGTCGCGCAGATGCAGATCAAGCTCGAGCAGATCAAGGCGATCTGGTTCCAGGCCGTCACCGAGGCGCGTGCCAATCCGAGCAAGGAGCAGGTGCTGCGCGCCTATGCCGCGCAATATTCGGTGATGGAAGGCGCCAATGAGCTCGCCGCGCTCGCGATCCGCACCTGCGGCGGGCAGGCGATGCTCCGCTCGCTACCGCTGGAGCGCATTTATCGCGACAGCCGCTGCGGCTCGCTGATGCTGCCCTGGACGGCTGAGCTCTGCGTCGACCGGATCGGTCGCGAGGCGCTGTATGAGGCCGGCGAAACGGATGATTGACGGTGGATCTCTGTAGTCTGATCGATCGCAACGCGGCGTTTTCGCCGACCAAGACAGCCATTGCCTTCGAAAGCGAACGGCTGAGCTATGCCGCGTTTGCCGAGCGCATCGAGCGGACTGCCACAGCCCTGAAGCAGGAGTTTGGTGTCGGTCGCGGTGACCGCGTCGCGATCTTGAGCCTGAACCGGCCGGACTATTTGGTCCTGCTCTATGCCTGCGCACGGCTTGGCGCGATGCTGGTACCCCTGAACTGGCGGCTGGCGGTCGCCGAGCAGCTCTTCATCCTCAGCGATGCGGGCGCCAAGGTGCTTGTGCTCGAGCAGGCCTTTGAGGGCGTTCTTCCCGAACTCTCGCGGGGCACTGCCGTCGTCGGCTTCGATTTTGCGCCACCGGAGGGCATACCGTTCGAACGTCTTCTGATGCGCAACGAAGGCAGTGGACGCAACCCGCACACCGATCTCTCCTGCCCGTTGCTCATCGTTTACACGTCAGGCACGACCGGTCGGCCAAAAGGCGCGGTGCTGCGTCAGGAGGCGCTGTTCTGGAACGGCGTCATGAGCCAGCACATGCACAACATGACCTCTGACGATCACGTGCTGACGGTGCTGCCGTTCTTCCATGTCGGCGGGCTCAACATCCAGACGACCGCGGCGCTTCAGCTTGGCGCCACCGTTACTATTCATGCCCGTTTTGCGCCCGATACAGCGCTCGCCGCGATCGAACGGGAACGGCCGAGCTTGACGGTGATGGTGCCAGCAATCATCCAAGCCGTCAGCGAGCACCCCGCCTGGGCAGCGACTGATCTGTCGTCACTGAAAGCCGTCGCCACCGGCTCCACCATTGTGCCGCCGCACCTGATCGACCGCTTCGTCGCGCGCGGCGTGCCCGTGCTCCAGGTTTACGGCTCGACCGAAACCTGCCCGATCGCGGTCTACACGCGTCTGGGCGGTGACTTGTCGCGCGCGGGATCGACCGGACTCGCCGGCCTGTGCTGCGAAGCCAGGGTGATCGATCAGGCCGGCAGTGACGTGCCGGCAGGAACGCCCGGCGAAATAGCGGTACGCGGTCCCAACGTATTCTTCGAATATTGGGGCAACGCGGACGCAACGCGCGAGGCACTACACGACGGCTGGTATCGCACGGGGGATATCGGGCTGTGTGACCCCGACGGCTTTTTCTGGGTTCGCGATCGCAAGAAGAACATGATCATTTCCGGCGGCGAGAACGTCTACCCCGCCGAGGTTGAGCGTGTCCTGCTGGAACATCCAGATGTCAGCGAGTGCGCCGTAATCGGAAGGCCAGACCCGCGCTGGGACGAAGTCCCAGTCGCGTATGTCATCCGACGATCCGGCTGCCGCCTTGAAGCAGAGGAGCTGAGAATGCATCTTGAGGCTCAGCTCGCCCGCTACAAAGTTCCGCGTGACATCATTTTCGTCGCTGATCTGCCGCGCACTGCGCTGGGCAAGGTTCAGCACTTCCTGCTCAAGCAGCTTGATGCGCAATCGCGCGCGCAAGGAGAAGCATCTTGAAGATCGCGGTTCTAGGTGGGGGAAACGGCTCTTTCGCGGCCGCCGGCGATTTTGCGCTGTCGGGGCATGAGGTCAGGCTCTGGCGCCGCGACACAGAGCAGGTCGAGGCACACCGGGCCGCCGGCTCGCGGATCGTTGTGAAGGACCACACGGGGCGTCACGACGTCCAGCTGGCGGTCGTAACCACCGACATCGCCGAAGCCGTAAGCGGAGTCGAATTGGTCCTGTGTCCCGCTCCTGCCTTTGCTCAGCCAGATATCGCCCGCCTGCTTGCCCCTCACCTGCGAGACGGCCAAGTCGTGTTTCTGCCGCCCGCCACATTCGGCTCGATGATCTTCGCGCAAGCTGTGCGCGAGGTCGGCAATCCGGCCGAAGCGAGTTTCGCTGAAACCGGCACGCTGCCATGGCTGACCCGCAAGCATGGCCCATTCGAGGTCGCGATTACCATCCGCGCCAAGCGCCTGCCCGTCGGCGTTTTCCCGCTCCACCAGGCCCCCTACGCGCTGGAGGTGATCGGACGCGCCTTCCCCGATGCGATCGAGCCCTGCGGTGACGCGCTGTCCGGCGCGCTGATGAATGCGGGCCCCATCATCCACCCACCGCTGATCGTGATGAACGCGGGTCCGATCGAGCATTTCGAGCGATGGGACATCCACAAGGAGGGAACGCAGGCCGCGATCCGGCGGGTGACGGATGCGCTCGACGCCGAGCGGATTGCCGTGCGCGAGGCGCTTGGATATGGCGCGCCGCATTTTCCGCTCGCCCATCACTACGCCAAGAAAGGCGAGATCTGGATGTACGGCCGCGGTTCGCATGATCGCCTGACGGATTCCGGAGACTGGCGCGAGCGGATCGTGCTGACCGAGCACCGCTACATGCGCGAGGATCTGCGGCTCGGGCTGTCGCTGCTGGTGTCCGTCGCCGGCCTGGCGGAGGTGGCCACGCCGCTCGCCAAGGCGTTCCTAGCGATCGGTGGCGCGATCTGCGGCGAGAATTTTGCACAAGGCGGCCGCACGTTGGAGACCTTGGGACTTGGCAAGCTACACAAGGCCGAGCTGCAGACACTCCTTCGAGAAGGATTCTGACCGATGGCCCGACGCGCCTCCATTGCCTGCCTCGGAGCCGGCCGGATGGGCCGCGGCATTGCTGTCGCATTCGCTTATGCCGGGCATCAGGTCACAATGATTGACGTCAAAGCGCGCACGGAGGATGATTTCGCCAGACTGGAGGCGGACGCGCTCGGCGAAGTCAGAAAGACGTTTACTAGCCTCTCAAAGTTGGGGCTGCTGACCGAGGCAGACATCGAACCGCTCGCTGCGCGGGTTTCGGTGGTACCGGCGCGCCAGAGCGACGCCGCGCTATCAGAAGCAGGAATGGTGTTCGAGGGCGTTCCTGAGATCGTCGAGCTCAAGCGCGAGGTGCTGGCGACCGCTTCACGACAGGTCGGCCTAGATACGATCATTGCATCGACCACGTCGACCATCCTCGTCGACGATCTCTCCGGGGTCATCGTGAACCCTCGTCGCTTCCTCAACGTGCACTGGCTCAACCCGGCCTATCTGATCCCGCTGGTGGAAGTGTCACCCGGCAAGGCCACAGATCCAGCCATCATCGATGAGGTGAAGGCCCTGCTCGAAGGCATCGGCAAGGTGCCGGTGATCTGCGCAGCGACGCCCGGCTTCATTGTTCCGCGTATCCAGGCTCTCGCCATGAATGAGGCCGCGCGCATGGTCGAGGAAGGCGTCGCCAGCGCGGAAGAGATCGACAAAGCGATCCGCTACGGATTCGGGTTCCGCTATGCCGTGCTCGGACTACTCGAGTTCATCGATTGGGGCGGCGGGGATATTCTGTACTACGCCAGCCGCTATCTCGAGGACGCACTGGGCAGCGACCGCTATCGTGCACCGGAGGTCATTTCTCGCAACATGCACGAAGGTCGGATCGGCTTGCGCACAGGCGCAGGCTTCCTCGACTACTCAGGCATGGACGTCGACGCTTATCGTGCCAAACGGCTTCAGGCCATGGTTGACCTGCTTCGCCATTTCGGTCTCGCTCGCCCGCCCGTCATCGACCGCAGCTAACCGAAGACGTCCTGGAGGACACCTTCCCGTACCACCGCGACGCCATCGAGCTCGATTGTCGTTCCCATCATCGGCAGGTCGAAATGGCCGGCAGTGTAGCGGCCCGCGAATTCATTGGCGCCGGTCGAGAACAGGAAGTTGCCGGAAACGGCGCGGATTTCAGTGCCGTTGGTGTCGCGCTGGTCATACATCGACAGCGCCTCATAGCGGGCACCCGGGTTCATGCCGAAGCCGACATGCGACACGGCATAAGCCTCGCGGTCGCCCCAGGCGGCCAAATAAGCGCGCATCATCGCCGCATCCGTGCCCTCGCCCTCCAATTCGACGACGTAATCGTCCTTCAGGGTCATCTTCACCGGTGAGGTCAGGTAGCGCTTGAAGGTGAGATTAATATCGCCCGGCGCCATCACCAGCGTGCCGTTGATCGTTCCGCTTTTCGGAAAGCTGACGACGATGCCACCCGGCCAATGGGCCAGCGTGCCCGGCTTGTCGGTCCAGCCCCACACTCCCACCGTCGAAGCCCCGACCATATCCACATCCAGCGCTGTGCCGGCCTTAGAAGTGACCCGCATCCGCTTGGTGCCGCGCAGCATCTTCGCCGCGGCGCGCACGCGCTTTTCCAGCGCCGGATCCGGCACCATCCGTTCCAACGCCTCGGGATGCTCGTTGGAGATTACCAGGATGCGCGCGCCGGCCTTCAGGATCTCGGGTGTCTCCACCGCATGCATCAGACCCTCGATGGTGCAATCCACCACGAACCCGGCCTGCTGAAGCGCGCTGATCACCGGACCGAGCTTTTGTATCGCTTCGCTGGCCCCCGTCGAGCGAACCGGGACGATATTGCGATTGCGTGGCGTCGGCATGATGACGTGGAACGGCCGGGCGCCCATGCGGAGCAGCGCGAGCTCCGCCAGATGTACGTTGAGCGCGCGCGACTGGGTCTCCGAAAGGATCGCCGCAGTATCGCCGGCCTTGACGGCACATCGCTCAAAGATTTCGCAAAACGCGTCAATCCATTTTGCCTCGATGCGATCAGCCAGCATGGTTCACTCCCGGTCTTATGGTTTCTTGCTTGGTTCGTTCAAGCCTCAGGGAAGCCCCGCAGGAGGTACGATCGCACGGCGCCTAGCGAGGCATTCAGGACCAACCCCAGCAGCGAGATCGTAATCAGCGGCACGAACATGTCGACAGCCTGGAAAGTGCGGGCCGCCGTTACGAGGGCATGGCCCAAGCCGTCCGTCGACGTAATCATTTCCGCCAGAAACACCACGATGCAGGAAATGACAAGGCCGATGCGACATCCGGTCAGGATCGATGGCATCGCTGCAGGCAAGACGACCTTGAACAGAACATCATACCGCGGCGTTCCGGCTGCCATGGCCGACCAGATCAGCTTCTGCTCAACCATCGAAGCTCCGTAATAGGTAGAGAGCAGGATGGGAAAGAGCGCATCCGCGCTTACCAGAGTGATCTTCGATCCATGGCCAAAGCCAAGCAACAGCAGCAACGCCGGATAGAGGGCGACCTTCGGCAATGGCGCCAGCACCCGTACGATCGGCCGAACCACGGCATTGATCGCAGGGCTGGCAGCGGCCGCAATGCCGAGACTGACGCCAAGCACGACTGCAATCGCGAAGCCCGCAAACAGCCGGATCAGCGTCGCCGCGATTTCCTGCTGGAAGGTCCAAGTCATAAGTTGCTGAAGCAGCCGGCCGAAGACAACGCCCGGCGGCGGCAGCAGGACGACTGGCGCGAAGCCGAACGAGACGAGGCCCTGCCACAGCGCGATCACCAATACGATAGGTGCCAGCCCAAACATGACGTTTGCTGAGAGAAGACGCCGCATCATGAAAAGCTCAGCGGCAAGTCGAACTGCGGCTCAGACCAGCGCACGAGCCTTGCACGAATGCCCTCGAACGCCGCATCCAGGCAAATGCCCATTGCACCGACAATGATGATCATGGCGTAGACCGTGTCGTACTGGCCCATATCCAGTGCGTTGAACAGAATATTCCCCGCGCCCGACTGGCGCGCAATCATCTCGCTCGTGATCATCGTAATCAGTGCCAACACCAGCCCGGTGCGGCACCCGGTCATGATTTCCGGAAGCGCGGCAGGCAATACGATCCGTGTCAGGCGCTGCAAGGGCGAAAGCCCCATCGCCGCGCCCGACCACACCATCTTCTCCTCGACGGCCTTGGCCCCCTCAAAGCTGTGGTAAATCACGGGGAGGCTCACGCCGAGGAAGATCACCAGCGTCTTGGTGATATCGCCGACCCCGAGCCACAGCATGATAATCGGCATTAACGCCGCCTTCGGCACCGGGTAGATTACCATCAGCAACGGGTTGAAGAAGGCCGCGACAGCCTGGCTGCGGCCCATCAACAGGCCGAGCGGAATCGAAACCAGTACCGCGATGCCGAACCCGATCGTCATGCGGCGGAGCGAGGCCAGGATATTGATCAGAGATTCCTTGTCGCTAAGGATATCCGGGATGGTTCGGACCGCTTCTAGCGCGGTCGGGAAACTATCGCTCTTGAGCGCGAGGGACGCGATCTGCCACACTGCCAGTAGGCCGATGCAAGCCAGCACGGGCGCAGCGCGTCTGGTCATAGCAGCTCGCGAGATCAAGACGGCGACCCGACTTCGTCGCTCTCATCGAACATGCGTTCGATGTCGACGACGTACTTCTGGTATCGCGGGTCCAGCAACAACTCGTTGCGGCGCCGCGGTCGCGGCAGATCGATATCGATAACTTCCCGGATGCGACCGGGGGATGTCGACATCATGACGACCTTGTCCGAAAGGAAGACGGCTTCATCAACTGAGTGGGTGACGAACAACACCGTCTTGCGGTCACGCTCCCAGATATTCAAGAGATCGTTCTGAAGACGCGTCCGGGTATGAGCATCAAGCGCCCCGAACGGTTCGTCCATCAGCAGGACTTCGGGATGATAGGCAAGCGTCCGGGCCAGCGCGACGCGCTGCTTCATGCCGCCCGACAGTTCCTTCGGATAGAAATTCTCGTAGCCCTTGAGGCCGACCATCTCGATCAGCATGCGGCTCTGCGCTTCTGCTTGCGTTGCTCGCACGCCTTGCTGGCGAGGCCCATACATCACATTGCCCAGCACGGTCTTCCATGGAAACAGCGCGAACTCCTGGAACACCGGCCCGCGATCCGGGCCCGGCCCCGTGATCGGCTGTCCCTTTATCTTCGCCGTGCCGCTGGTTGGGCTGACAAATCCCCCGACGATGTAAAGAAGCGTCGACTTGCCACAGCCAGACGGGCCGAGGATGGAGACGAACGCGCCCTCCTCGATCGTCAGGGAGATATCTGACAGGGCCAAGTGGTCCTTGCGCGTCGAGGTCTGGAAGACCTGCGAGACGCGATCGATATCGATGATCGTAGAAGCCGGCCTTTGTGATGTCACCGGTCTCACCCATTCACTCGATCTCGAAGGCACTACCTTCATCCCGTCTCCCGCGTCACCTACGGCTGAATGTCTTGGAACGGCTCAGCTGAACGTCCTCTCTCAGAGCTACGATGCTAGCAAGAAACTTGCCAATCACTTCGTCATCTTCGCACGCGCACGGTGCCTCAATCAAACCACGGCCACTCCGCGGGCCCCTCGTGCGTGACAGCTCCGCCAGGTGCTTGACCGACCAGACGCGCATATTTCGCCAACGCGCCGGCTCGATGCCGCGGCGGGCGCTGCTTCCAAGCGCGGCGGCGTGCGGCGAGTTCCTGCTCGTCGACCTGCAGATCCATGCGGCGGCCGGCGGCATCAATCCGGATCCTGTCGCCATCGCGGACGAGCGCCAGTGGACCGCCGACGAACGCCTCGGGAGAAACATAGCCAATGCACATGCCGCGCGTGGCACCCGAGAACCGCCCATCGGTAATAAGGGCGACCTTCTCACCCATTCCTTGGCCGTAGATCAGCGCGGTGACGCCGAGCATCTCGCGCATGCCGGGGCCGCCGACGGGCCCTTCATTGCGGATCACCAAGACTTCGCCGGCCTTGTAGCTGCGGTCGCGAACAGCCGCGACGCAGGCCTCCTCGTCCTCGAACACCCGGGCCACGCCCTCGAAGAGCTGGCTCTTCAGCCCAGCAACCTTGATGACCGCCCCGTCGGGACAAAGATTTCCCTTCAGGACCGCAACACCACCGTCAGCCATGATCGGCGTAGAGGCAGCGTAAACGACCTCACCATCGGGGGCATTGGCCGCGCCGTATTCTTCCGCAAGCGTACGGCCCGTGATCGTGAGGCAGCTGCCGTCGATATGCCCGCTCTTGATCAGCTCTCTGATCACGACAGCCGCGCCGCCAATATCATAGACGTCTTTCGCCGTGTACTTCCCTCCGGGCCGCAAGTTACCGATCAACGGTGTCCGGGCGAAGACCTCGCCGACATCGTCGATCGTGAATGCAATGCCCGCCTCGTTGGCAATCGCCGGCAGGTGCAGCGCCGCGTTTGTCGAGCCGCCGGTCGCAGCTACAATCGCCGCACCATTTTCCAATGATTTTCGCGTCACGACATCGCGTGGCAGCGGTCCGCCACGCGTCAGCATCTCCATGATCAGCCGTCCGGCGCGCCGCGATATCTGCGCGCGCTCAGCGTAAACGCCGGGCACCATGGACACGTTGGGAATGGTGAGGCCCATCGCCTCCGACACCATCCCCATCGTGTTCGCCGTGAACTGACCGGCGCAGGCGCCGATGGTCGGCAGGCAGGCGCGCTCGATCCGCTCGAGTGTCACGGCATCGACCTCTCCCGTCATGAAGCTGCCGACAGCCTCGTAGGAGTCGAGCACCGTCAGCGTCCGCCCGTCGACGCGGCCAGGCAGCGAACTTCCGCCGTAGATGAAAATCGAGGGCACGTTACAACGAACCATGCCCATCATCACGCCCGGAAGCGTCTTGTCGCACCCGCCGTATCCGATCAAGGCATCATAGGCGAGGCCGTGAACGACGGCTTCGATGGAGTCGGCGATCAGCTCACGCGAGAACAGGGAGAACTTCATCCCCTCGTGATTCATGCTGATGCCGTCGGAGACCGAGATAGTCGAGAATTCGCGCGGCGTGCCGCCGGCCTCCTCGATTCCGGTCTTGGCCGCGGCCACCTGGAAGTCATGGGTCATGTTGCAGGGCGTCTGTTCGCCCTTCATGCTGACAATACCCACCATCGGCTTGGCGATGGCCGCATCATCCAGACCCATGGCACGCATGAAGGCACGGTGCGGGGCCCGGTCCAGGCCGTCAGTCGTTATCCGTGATCGCAACTTCTTCATGCCTTTATCATCTTCATGCCATGTCCCGCACCCTGCGAGACATGCCGCCCCATTGATCCTTCGAGCTGCCCGATCGCCTATTGCAGAGGCGCGACGATCGTCGGATGTTTGAACTGCGCGACATCCAGCTTCGGCAGCATCCCCGTCTCCGCATAAATGTCGAGCATCTTCTGGATTGCCGGGAAATTCGGGGCAGCACCGGGATCGCGGCCGAAATCATTGTCCTTGAGCAGGTAGGTGTCGAGCACGGGAATGGGTGCTTTCAGTACTTCATTGACCACCTTCAGCGTCTCTTCACGGTTCGCCAACGCCTTCTTCATGCCCGACGTGATGTCACGGACATAGGCCTTGACCAGCTCAGGATTCTTGTCGACGAAATCGGCGCGGCAGGCTTCCAGAATGTGCACGATGTTCGGCATGGCCTGCGACAGCGAGAACAATTTGCGCGTGCCGCCCTTGGCTTCCGCCCGAGCCGCAAAGGGCTGGTTCATGTTGACCGCATCGACTCGGCCCTGGCGCAGCGCATCCTCTGAGACGGCAAAGCCGACCTCAACCAACTTGATGTCTTTCGCCGGATCGACGCCGTTCTGCTTCAGCAGCAGGTTGAAGGGACCTTGCGTGCCGCCGCCGATCACGGAAATGCCGACGGTCTTGCCCTTGAGATCGGCAATGGTTTTGATTGGGGAGTCATCCATCACCGCCCAGTAGACTGAGAAGCCGCCCGGCTTCTCGAAGACGTGCTGCGCCACAATGTAGGCCTTGAGATTGCCGCCGACCACGCCGTTGGCAAGCGAGAGCGGCGCCTGCGTCGCGCAATCCAGGGCGCCGGCCGCCAAAGCCTGCGTCATCGGCGCGGTGCCCTGAAATTGAGTCCATTCGATGTTGTAGGTCTTGCCGATATCGGGAAATTCGGCCGGCCTGCGCATCATCCAGTATTTGGATTCCTCGGCCGGGATAGTCCAGCCCACACGGATGGTCTGCTGCGCCCGCGAGGGGCCTGCGCCCACGACCATGGCCGCCATGGCCCCTATTGCCAGCATCCAGCCCGAAACTGCCCGCATCATGCCCACTCCGTTGTTCCGGCGCCGACTGACGCCACCAACCCGAACCGGCCCAAATGTTTCATGGTTCAAACAATCAGGCAAGCCATGCAAGCTGGTCTAGTATCGCGGTGGGATGCGTTAGGTATGGTGCGAAGCGGCCGCGCGGCGCTGCGCCGCGACAGAAGGAGGCAACCCATGGCTGATGCAAGCAAGACAAACCCGCAAGGCGGCGAGAGGCTGGGTTACCTCGGTCTGGGGCTGATGGGCACGCCGATGACCCGGCGCTTGCTCAAGGCAGGTTATCACGTCAGCGTCTGGAACCGCTCGAAGAGCAAGGTCGCCCCGCTCGTCGAGGCCGGCGCCAAGCGCGCGGCTACGCCGTGCGACCTGTTGACGAGCTCAGACATCGTTTTCATGTGCGTGACAGATGCCGCCGCCGTCGAAGAAGTGTTGTTCGGGCCCGAAGGCCTTGCGGCAGCTCCCGGCGCGAGCAAGCTCGTAGTCGATTTCTCGTCGATCCACCCCGACGCCGCGCGCGAGCTTGCGGGACGTTTGAAAGCTGCGAACGGCGCAAGCTGGATCGATGCGCCTGTGTCCGGCGGCACCAAGGGCGCCGAAGAAGGCACCTTGGCCATCATGGCGGGCGGAGAAGCTGCTGACATCGAGAGGGCCCGGCCTTATGTGCTGGCCATGGCGCGCCGGTTTACGCACATGGGTCCAACTGGCGCGGGTCAAACCACAAAGCTCTGCAACCAGGTGATCGTTGGGTGCGCAATGGCCGTGCTTGCTGAGGCGACGCGCCTTGCCTCGAATGCAGGTATTGACGCAAGCCGGCTGCCCGAGGCGCTCGCCGGGGGCTTTGCGGATTCGATCCCGCTTCAGCTCTTCGTCCCGCGCATGGTCCAGGGCATCCACTCCCCGCCCCTCGGCCATATCGCGACGATGCTCAAGGACCTCGATACGGTTGCCGACGTGGCCCGGGCGACGTCGACGCCCGTGCCCATGGCAACGCTTGCGGGCCAGATCTTCAGGTTGGCCAAGGCCGCGCGCGGCGCAGACGCGGACGCGTTGGAGATCTACAAGCTCTCCGCCTCCGATCGCTGAACTGACGAGCGCACTCGAATTGTCCCTACGGCTACTTCGTGCGCGCGTCGTCGGCCAGAAAGCGGCCATACGTCCCTCGCGCAAACAGCAGAGGCTCTTTTGCACTATAGGCATAGGCCTCGACCGCACCGAGAAAAATCACATGATCGCCACCATAATAGCGATTGACCGATCGGCACTGAAAATTCGCTACGCTCTCGGTGAGAACCGGCGCGTTGCCGAGGCCAGGCGTCCAGTCCACACCCGCAAACTTGTCATCGGATGACTTTGCAAACTTGTTTGCAAGCGCCTGTTGTGAGGTGCCCAGCACGTGGACGGTGAAATGGCTGGCGTTCTGAAACACGGTCAGACTCGATGAATAGACTCCGAGGCTCCAGAGGACCAGGGGCGGATTCAACGAGACGGACGCAAACGAATTGCAAGTGATTCCATACGGCTTTCCATCAACAGCCGCAGCTGTGATGATCGTTACACCCGTGCCGTAGGTGCCGAGTGCATTGCGAAAATCACGCGGGTCGATTTGCGAACTGTCGCTCGCGAACTCATTGGCTGGATCAAGAGCAGCGGGCTGCTTTGGCAGGTCATTCATCGGCCGGCCTCACAGCGTGAGATTCTCGGACGGCAGGCCGAGCGCCACGCGTCCATAATTGGTTCCGGCCGCATCGAAATTGAATGCGAGGTGGGAATTGATCGCGTGCGCATCGCGGAACTGCCGCTGCAGGACGCCTGTGGTAAACAGACCTCGCGCTCCGCTCGCCGCAAATAGCATCGAGACGGCATCCGTGCACAGATTGACCGAAAATGCTCCGTCGCGTCGATATCTGGTCTTGGTCGCCATGTCGGGTGTGTGGCCGCGCCGGGCGTCCTCCATCGCCGCGATGCAGGCCGAGCGCATGATCAGGCGCGCAGCATCGATCTTGGCAGAGGCCTCAGCGATCTTGATTTGCGTGCTTTGGAAATCACTGAGCTTGGCGCGATTGTACGTCGATATGCGGTGTCGGACGACCTCCACATAATCGTTCAGGCATGCCTGCGCATTTCCGAGCGCGACGCCGGAGAGAACATAGGGAAACAACGAGAACACGGGCAGAGCATACAGAGGATTGGGGTTGACCTTGCTGCCGGGCGTCGCGCCACCTGCAAGTTCCCCGACCGCGACAGTCATATGCTCGGGCACGAAGGCATCCCTGACCTCGACATCCGACGAGCCCGTGCCGCGAAGTCCCGCGACGTTCCAGGTATCGAGAATCTTGTAGTCGGCTTTCGGCAACAGGAAGATGCGGTACTCGATACCGTCAGCCTCATCATCGGAGGAGACGACGCTCGCGAGCATATTCCACGCACAGGAGCCGACGCCCGACGAAAATGGCCAGCTTCCGTGTAGCCGGTATCCACCCTCCACCTTGCTGGCGCGGCCCGCCGGAAAAATGAAAGATGAGGCAATCAGCACGTCCGGATCTCGGCCCCAGACCGCATCCTGTGCACTCGGCTCAAACATGCCGAGCATCCAGTGATGGCTTGCCAGATTGGCTAGATTCCATGCCACCGACGCGTCGGCTCGTCCCAGCAGTTCGGCGCAATCAACCAGAGCGACGTAATCGAGCTCGGCGCCGCCGATGCGTTTCGGCTGAAGCATCCGGAACAGCCCGGCCTCATGCAGATCCCGCTCGGTCTCCGGTGGCAGGTGCCGCAATTCCTCGGTGCGAGCCGCCCGCTCCCGCAATTGCGGCACGAGAGATCGGGTTTTCGCGATCATCGCCGCATAGGCTGGATCGCCGGCGACTGGTCCCGCCGATTGCCCCCTGCTCGACTGTTCACCAAGCGCCATTCGCGTCCCTCGCTCTCGTGCATTTATGCGGCGGGAACCTTGCCAAATCAAGCTGGAGCGGCGCTCAGTCCGACCTGGGGGTCTTGCCCAGCCCAAATGCGCCTTTTTCGGCCAAGGCCGCGATCCGCTTGTCATCGTAACCAAGCGTCTCGCGCATGACACGTTCTGTATGCTCTCCCAATAGCGGCGCGGCCATGGGATCAACGGTCGCGGTCAGGCTCATGGTGATCGGTGGCTCGATGTTCGGTACCCATCGCGCCGTGCGATGCGGGATCCGGCTCAGACGCGCGCGTTCCCGGGCTTCGGGCGCATTGAAGCCCTCTTCGACGGTTCGGAGGTAACCGACCGGGATATTGGCCAGCTTCATCTTCGTCATCCAGTTCTCGAGAGTGTCGCTCGCGAACACCTCGGCGATAGCCGCACGCAGGAGCTCCTTGTTCTCCGACCGGGCCTTTCGGGTTGCAAATTTTGGATCGGTGATGAGATCAGGACGGTTCAGCACCTCGACCGCCAGCCGTCGATACAACCGGTCATTGGCGCAAGCCATGTAAAGCGGACCGTCGGACGCCTCATAGACACCCACGGTGGGAGAGCCGCTCGGCGAGTTGCCGAATCGGCCGGGGTTCTCGCCGTTGATCAAATAGGCCATGCCGTAGAAGCCGGTCATCCCCATGGCAACGTCGAACAGCGCGACTTCGACATGCTGTCCGCGACCGAGCCGATCCCGCGCCAGCAGCGCCAGCAGGATGGCATTGCAGGCCGACATTCCGGTCGCCATGTCGACAATTGGCGGCCCCGTACGAACCGCCGGACCATCGGCGAAGCCGTTGAGCGACATGAAGCCGCTTTCAGCCTGCGTGATGGGATCAAAGCCCGGGCGCGAGGCGAACGGTCCAGTGCGCCCGTATGCGGAGATAGAGCAATAAACCAGCCGCGCGTTGAGCGGCGCCACGGCCTCGTAATCGAGGCCGAACTTCTTCATGACCCCGCTGGAAAAGTTTTCGACGACCACGTCAGCCTTACGGATCAGATCCAAGGCGATCTCCCGCGCCTCCGGAACCGCGAGATCGAGCGCGATGCCGCTTTTGTTGCGGTTCAAGCTGAGATAGGCCGCGCTTTCCCCGCCTATCTCGGCATGTTCATAGGCGCGGGTATCGTCGCCGCCATCGGGGTTTTCGATCTTGATGACGCGCGCGCCAAAATCAGCGAGCGTCTGGGTGCAGGCGGGTCCCGCCACAACGCGCGTGAAATCAATCACCAAGAGACCGTCAAGTGCGGTTGGCCCTCCCGCCGCCCGCGACGGCCGCTCCGGCAATTGAGGCTTGGTGGACATCCCTGGTGCTCCCTTACATCGGCTTGTGCTCGCCGAATTCGCTGTAAGCAAACTTAAAGCCGTACGCAGCCAACTTCGCAAGTGATTCAATCAGAGCGCTTCACGAACCCGGCAGCGGCCAAGCTGCCGGGTCCTTACTGGATTTCGGAGGCACGAGGCCGACACCTGCAAGGCGCGAAAAAGCACCTTCCGCAACGCGGAAATCTCCAGTCAATGAAGCAAGCTTCGCTAACCTGGAGCTGAAATCCCTTGCCCGATGCCGCTGCATGGCTCCTACGCTGGCGAAGTAGCGTATTCCGAACTTGGTTGGACGGCACGACACCGACGGACCCCATCGTCGGCATGATAAGCGAGCCACCAGGCCCCGAGCTCGAACTGCGACATCGCTGCATCATCGAAGAAGGTTAGCCGAAATAGATCAGCCAAGGTCTCCAGAGCGTCTCGTCGGACGTATAGACCGCAGGAATTCCGCACATGGGACCACTCAAAGGAAAGGAACGGTAAATTGACGCTGCGGCGGGCTCTCACTTACCCAGCAACACCTTCACGCCCAGCCAAACGGCCCCCATCAGGCCGGTGGCAATTATTGTGATCACGATCTTGAGGGTGTAACTCTGCGCCTGCGCCAGGGTCGTTCGCCACCGCCGCAAGTGCTGGAAATCCGCCCTCACCTCCTTTCGGTCATCATCCTCGATGCCAAACGAAGCGAGCACCGACCCCACCGTCTTCAGCACGATCGCATCGACGCTGTCATGCTGAAGCCTCTGCTGCTCCGCCAGCATCTTGGCAACGATGACCCTGATTTCGTCGTCCGGCATCTTCATGGCTGGATGATCCTTTTTGTAACCTTCTCCAATCCGCCCTCGGCGAAGCAGAAGGAACGACGAGATTGCCGCTGATCTCTGCAGATCAGGCCATAGGATCCCTTGATCCAGGGCCCAGGACCGTGTCTCAGACTAGCAATTTGGCGACTGATGAAACATGCCTGGAATATCTAGGCATTGGCAGACTGCAAAGCAGAGGAACTGATCAGACGTAAGCGCAGCTTGCTCTGATCTAGCGAGCCCTACCGCTAAGGGTCACGAGCGTTCCATGTAAGATGCGTTCACAAGTTCCACATAGATGCGTGTTTGGCGTTTGACCGTTGCCGTGAGCCAACGAGTTCAACCAAAAAGTGCGATTTTTGCCACCTCACGACTGCATGAGTCAGAGGAGCCTTTAACGGCGTTTGATCGCGCAGGCGCGAAATCGAGAACTAGCCACTCCAGTTCTGCAAGCTCGCGCTCTCCTGCCACGACTTCGCTCACAGCACGGCTCAACCCATCATAGGTCGCGAGTCCGCATCGAAGCGCTCCACCGTCCTCAACCAAGCCGGCACTCGTTTAACCGCTCCGATCTCCTTGCTTTTCCCATCCGTTAGAGCGGTACCGCAGGGGTGACTGCCCCGCCATCGTGCATCCAGGCAACATTCTGGTCGCCGGTCCCCAACAAAGAACCCGCCGATCGCTCGGTGTGCGGGCCAGCTCCTCCTTTCCCACAATGCCATTCTGCCGGTGTTTTGCCCGACGGGTCAAGGTCCCAATGTTGAAAAACCGAAACGACCGCCGATTGCGCGGCACGCGACGCTTCCCGGCCCTATCGGCAGTATTCGAACTTCCTGTTCTCTTTTGCGCCCAAACTCTGCGCTCGAGCTTCTTGCGGTTGTTGCTGACCTTCTTCTCCGCCTTCTTCACGGCCGACGCCAACGTGCCCCTCTTCTTCGCCTGATAGGCGACTTGAATTTCTTTCCGACGGCGAAGCGGACCGCGGCCCCGCTTTCGGCCAAGGCGGTTTGCTTCTTTTACTTCCAGAGGGCACCTTCTTGGCCACAGAACAGACAGGAGATTTCGGCCGGAGTCTGGGTCGAGCGGGAGCTGCTCGCCCAGTTCGAGTATCGCGCCAAGCCTGCCGAAGAAAGGTTCGGCATCCTTCGGCCTTGGCTCGGTAATAGCGCCTGCACCTGCAGTGGCGCCGGTGAACCTGCCCGCCCTGCAATCATGTCGGCGAGTCCAATTACCTGAGATGCCGCGCTCTATTGCGCTGTGAGGATGTGAGCGACTGAACGCCCGAAGTGGGCTTATAGGGAAGCGGAGGTTTGTGACGCGACCAAAGTTTCGCGCCGAGGGGGACGCCAGCGAGCGAGGAGGATTGTACCGATCTGCCGACCTCGCTTGAGCGGATCGGACCTCGCGATCTTGCCCAGTGCTGGAGCTTGTCCATGGGGCGGCCGAAGAGGAAACGGCCCGGCACTAGGCCCGTTTCGCGGCGCAGGACGGCCGCCCAATCTACCGCGCTCACGATCGGGGCGAACGGTTCTTCACTGGGATCAACAATGTCCCCTCTGGAGACGCCTATGACAGGCTTCGGCCAACATCTTCCATTCAGCCCGCGTCAAGTAGCTCTGGTCGCGCCTCAATGAATCAGCGTCCTCGAACTTCAGAAAAATTCTAAGGAAGGCTCATGCTGCGATGGGTATTTGACAGGCAAAAAACGCTGAATGCCGACAAGATGGCGAGAGACGATTTGCCCAGGGAGCACACGCACGTCCCTGTCGAACGGAGCGATCAGCCTTCTTCAATCCCAATGACATGATCGCTTGATGATGACGTTGGCCGAGATCTTTCCGCCGATGCAAGTCATCTTGCGCCCGCATGGGTGCACGCCGGTGCGTACCTCTCCTGTCCGAAACTCGCCCCAATTCCAGATCGTCTTAGATGCTAAGAACGGGTCCGCGGGGCACTGCTTTGCCTCGGCAGACCAGGCAAGGCCGGCCAACATACCTACAATGATCAACCCAATTGCGCGCATCGAGGAGCTCCAACGAAGTGGAAGCGAAATAGCTCGGCTTGTGTGAAGCCTCCAGCCGTAGTTCCGCATTATCGACGGCGTGGCCCACCTCGGGAAAAGAGTGAGCCTTGTTCGTTAGAGCGCCGATCCGGCCAATGACTGTGTTGCAGCGCTTCCAATAGCCATCGTCTGCGCGAACATCGTTGTGCCGCACGGGAGTGCACAACCGGCATGCAAAGGCAGGCAAGCGTTGAAGTAGCAACCCTAAGCCAGCTGCGATCGCGATTTTCGCCGATTAGCTAGACCGACGAGACCTAGAAAACCCACCATCAACATCGCCCACGTCGAGGGCTCCGGTACAGCGCTCGTCATCGGAGTGACGTCAAGAGACACTCCTCCCGTGTTGTCGTTATAGGGAAAGTCCGCCACGCCAAAAGTCACCGGAGTTGCCGCGGCGAGGGAAAACGTTATTGGATTGGGGGCGGGCGTTGATGGACCTCCATTAATCTGCTGATCCAGCGGGCTAGTCGTATACGCCGTGAGCGCTTGGGTCGCCGAGGAAAAGTACGAGCTGCTGGGCAACAGGTATTGCGTTGTATTACCGTTGAAGGACATCGTGAATCGTTCGGTCCACCCTTGAACGCAGTTTGCGCCAGTACCGTCACAACCTGACACAGTCCCACCTGACCAGGGATCCCAAGCATCGTAGGCGCCTCCTGCGGCAGTGCCGATCAGCTGAACCTGGTAGGTTCCCGCAGCAAGTATGATGGTGGTGCCAGCAGGGTTTGTTGCGTCGTAATTGACAATCGAAGCGTGAGCAGAGGAAGCCATGGCCGCTCCACCAAAACCGATACAAAAGAAAATCGCTGAGAGCCTCATGGAAATTTCTCCTGCTCCATGTTTTCGTGCAAGCGGTCTACCTGCGCCGATCGCCAGGGCTGGCTATTTATGCCTTCCTAAGGCACGGTACCCCAGCAGGGTGCAATTGATTGTTGCCGCCGTCTATCTATCGATATCGACAGATGCAGTCGCAAATTCTGCGTTTGGTTTTTCATAAGAGATAGGTAAGTTCCATGCGGACGATGCTGTTTGTAGACGACCACCCGATCTATCGGGAGGGGCTAAAACGCGCTCTCTTCGAGCTGGTCCATGATCTTGATGTTGTTGTCGCTTCAGGCACCCAAGAGGCGCTGCAACTCGTAGACGCAAGGGCCGATATCGATCTTATCCTAGCCGACTACCGGCTAGCCGATGGAGACGGCATATCGATTTTGCGTACGCTCGCTCCTAGCCATTGCGATGTGGGTCTCGGCATCCTGTGTGCAGACGTCACCTCGGACCTCATTGCGCGTGTTAAGAAGCTAGGCGGTGTTGCGTGCTTGTCCAAAACTCGAGATGTTACTCAATTGGCATCTGCAATCGAAACGTTGTTCGCCGGCGGAATGGTCTTTGACGAGAAGGAATTTACCAGCGCGCGTGACGGCTCGCTTTCAATTCGCAGACAGGAGATTGTTCTTCTCGCAGCAGGTGGGTACCTTGATAAGGAAATTAGTGAACGGCTGAACATTTCAGAGAGCACGGTGAGAAACCATTGGCAGCACATTTTCGCGCAGCTTGGCGCAAGCAACCGAACGGAAGCGGTATTCAAAGCGACCCGTCTCGGGCTGATCTAGTTCATACTAAATTCGATGCGGTCGCTGCTGAGCGAATCCGCGCACTGTATCGTCCACACACCAGCCGATTCTTCTTTTTGGGATTCTCAACACTGGGAGCTATTCTTGTCGCGCTCCTATGCCTCCATATTGGTCGAGCCGATTGGATGCGCGTGTTGCTTTGGCTTGGCGGAATCGCCGGCGCCGACATTTGCCTTTCATTGCTTGACCGCAGTTTTCGCCACAACGCGCCGAAAGACAACCAACTATTGAGTTGGGCTTGGGCAAGAGCAATTGCGTCAGGAGCAAGGGCTCTTGCCTGGAGTTCGGGTCCCATTCTGATGTATCAGCATGGCGATATCGTCTCGCTGATAGTTCCTCTATGGGGGATCATTAATCTCACGGCTGCGTCTGCCTATACGGCGGCGCCTTTCCTACCTTCGCTGATCGCAACTGGGCTTGCTGGTATACTACCGGCGGCTTGCTGGCTGCTGGCCCAAGGCACGGATGTTACACGTCTGGGAGCTGCTTTGCTTCTCCTCGCACTTCCCTTCGTTGGGTTTCTTGGTGTGTTAGGACGCCGCAATATTACCGCGCTGATCGAGGGCCGATTGGAGCTCGCTGGATTGCTCGAGCGACAGCAATTACAGACTAGGCTAGTCGAAGACGCTATGACTGAGCGCACTCGGTTCTTCACCTCTGTCAGTCATGATCTGAAGCAGCCCCTGCAGGCGCTGAGTTTATATGCTCCTCTTCTACTGAGCGCGAAAGATGACGGCTCGCGTCGCGATATCGCCACGCGAGTGATCGAATGTGTAACGACCCTTGAGCGCCAGTTTAGCGCGATATTGAAGGTCGCCGACATAGACGCGAGTTTACGTCAGGCGCGCCCCGCCCCTATTTCACTACAAGCATTGTTCGTCCGGTTGGCGGACCAATTCCGCCCTGATGCAGAGGCGAAAGGATTGCGTCTGAAGACCGTCCCGACCAGCCTGTGGTGCTGGGCGCCTTCAGACCTGCTCGAGCGAGTTCTGCTCAACCTGCTTTCGAACGCTGTGAAATATACCCGCCAAGGAACGATATTGCTGGGCGCGCGCAAGATCGGCCGTGCCGTCCGGATATGCGTCGTCGATACTGGGATCGGGATCTCGCAAGAGGAACAGCTGAAGATATTCGATGAGTTTTATCAAGTCGGCAACAGCGGCAGGGCACGTGAGCTTGGGTATGGGCTTGGCCTCTCGATCGTCCGGCGTCTATGCACAGGCATGCAGTGGCCGGTCGCGTGCAAATCAGCTGTTGGTCGCGGAAGCTTATTCAGCGTCGAGGTGCCCCGCGCAGAGAGGGCTCCTCGAACTCCAACCGGACTTGATGCATCAACTGATCTTCAGAGCACTATGACTCAGAAGGTGGTCATTGTTGAAGACGATGCGCTGGTGGAGGATGCGCTGACTAGATTGCTTACCAATTGGGGCATTTCAGTTCTGAGCTGTCGTAACGAGATGGAATTGCTTGAAGTTCTGCAGTCCTCGCCTCCAGATGCGCTGCCCCATGTCCTACTGGACCATCGTCTCGGAAATGGGGCGACGGGACTCGACCTCGCCGATCAGGTCGGAAAATCCTTTGGCAATCGAGTTCAGCTCACTCTGATGACGGCAGAGACCGATAAAGCGGTGATGGACGGAGCAGCTCGCCGCAATATCGTCGTTTTGCGCAAGCCGATCAAGCCGATTCGCTTGCGTGCCATTCTGCGCGCGCACATTGCCGGAGCAAACATAAAGCGCTGCGACCCATCGTAGGCGTTGCCGCTGGCGCAGCTACTTAACCTATGCCGCCTCTCCATTACTCCGTTGACGTTGGCATTTGTGCTTCAGCGTGAAGGCCGCAAGGCTCGACGACCACCCATAAACGCGATCTTCGCGACTGGGAATAACTCAGCCGGAAGCAGGCAACTTCATCGACCGCGTCGACAATGCCATCGGGTTCAGCTCCGTCGCAGTTAGATCAAGTCGCTCAGCAACAACCTGCTAGGTGTTGGACTGGCGCCAGTGGCAAGTCTTTACCGGCCGCTTACACACTTCTCCGTGCATAGCCACCGCCCGAGCGACAATAACCGAAATAGCCAAGGCCGGCCAATCCGAGAAGCATCATTGCCCAGGTCGAAGGCTCCGGCACGCTGGAAATCGACCACGAAAAGGCGCCGTTCATATAGCCGGAATAGTTTGCATCCTGGATAGCGACGCCTCCATTGCGGAGGATGAAATCCTCGTCGCCCTGGATAGCTATCGTATAGAACCGACCGGCGCGGACGGCTCCTTCGAAAATTCCCGACTCGGTAGGATTGAAAAGGTCGGGTTGCGTGTATCCGGTGGCGCCGGCACCAGTCCAACTGATAGTCCAGCCCTTGAGCCCCAAACCATTCCCGCTGACCAGCCTGATGTCCCAATTCATCGCAAAGATGCCGTCGCTTGTGGCTCTGAACGTATACGACCAATCGTTCACCTCGAGCTTGTGCGACAGATCCGCGACGGCGGCGTGCTGCGGATTCATGAAATGCCAACCGTAATTGCGGAAGAAAACCGAACCGTTGTCCGCGGAATTCCAAGTCGCAACCGCGTTTCCCGAAGCTGTGACGAATTCGGGCCCGAAAGTCGCCCGGGCAAGAACATTCGTAGCCAGCGTTTTCGGGGTGCCGGTCCAATGCTCTCGCTGAAGATCCCTTGCTCTATCTCCGTTAATGGATGCGTCTGCGACGGCGTTCAACACCCCATCGAGCGCGATCGTCGCGCCAGCTGGAACATCGGACGACATCCAAAGCAGCAGCGCGGCAGCTGCGCACACATATGATCTGATCCGCACGATCGTTAGTCTCTTCACTTGCACGACAGTCTCTCCAATTCGCGATGTCATCCATGAAACCCATCGGCACGGTAGTGAGCCCGCACCTTGGAGTGGCTACACAACCGTCAAGCCTGACCCAATTAGAAATTGCGCTCCAGATCATGAGGATCCTACAAAGCAGGCGCTGCGGGCCGAAAAGGCAGAACCAGCGAGCGAGGCCAAGGCCGCCGCTCTTGCCCGCACGGAAAAACGCGCTACCAATGCTTGGCAGCGCGATTTAGTTGACTGGCTGGAGCGCTTCAATGGAACAAACCTGCACAGGGGCGGAGCAAGCCGCAACGTCGGTTCATCTGCGTGCGGCAGCTTTGGTCGCGGAACTCCACTTCCGCCCACGGCCTGTACGGGATTACCGCCGCAGCGCGAGATGAGCTGCGTCTTTCCGGACCTCGCGGATATCTCAGGCGAAGCTGAGCGTCGCGTCGAACACCCGAATTTCGACAAAGCTATGCTCGCCTTCTGCCGCGGCCTAGCCGACTTCCACTCCGTTGCGCTGAGCCGGCGGGCCGGCATCGTCGATACCGTGACTTGGGCTGTCGCACTGCTGGTCCTCTATCTCGACGAGCACGCCCGCGAGAGCGCCCACGCGAGGAGGCTGGTTGCGATTTGCGCGGAAGGACAGCTTGCTGGAGCCACGGCCGTCCGCAACGCGATTGCGTTGCTGCGGCAGGGTGGCATGTTTGTTTACGACGAACCGGTCACGCCCGGACCGGCGCATCGGTTGCGTCCGGCGGCGGCCCTCATTGAGACGATGCAGGACAATCTCTCGATCCGCTTTTCCGCCCTCGAGCCCGTGATCGCCTGGCCGAAAGCTCCCGCCGAATGGGCCTGGCGTGCTGTCGCGTTTCGTCCGAGGCAATGTCGAGGCCTACCGGCGCGAGCATCACATTCTGTTCGAGCCCTTCCCGGAGGTGCGCATCTTCATGGACCGCCATTGCGGGTACCACATCTTCATGGAGATCCTCAGTCACCTGGAGATTACAAGGCTGGGGGCAGCCGGCGTCGTTTCCCTGTCAGATGTGAGCGACAAGTTCGCAGTCTCGCGTGCCCATATTCGCAAACTGTTGCGGGCGGCGGCCGACCGAAACTGGCTGAGGTATGAACTCGGCGGACGGGTGACGATCGGCGCTCAGTCGCTTGCGCGATACCGCCTCTGGTTCGGCCACGAATTCACCTGGATCTATCGCGTCGCCGGCAGCGACTTCGCGGCCAACCAGAGCACCAAGATGGCAAGCTCAGTCGATCACCAACAGATCGCAGCGGAAAACGTACAAGCCGGTCAACGCGGCGTCGGTTCGGCGCTTCGACGGGGCACCGATGAAGGGCGCGAAAGTGCTCAGGGCGAAGTCGGGGAAACGTGAGGAGCCAGGCCCATGATGCTGCTCGCGCGAGCGAGCTGACCTGGCTGGGAGCCAGATCCAAACTCAAGGCATTGCAAGCTCGTCGAGCAGGTAAATTTCGTAGAAGATCGTGATCCCTCGCTCGCCAAAACCTACATACGCTTGGAATTGCCAGAATTTCCCGGCAATCATCAAATTCTTGTTGGCAGAAGCGAATTATCTTGGCATGCTTCTGTGAGCGGGGCTCGCACGCTCCATTCACCTCTGTTTAAAACTCGGTTCTGAAGTAACGGCAACGCTGCGGCGGGCGTTTCAACGCCAGATATTAGATCATTCTATTGAACTCCTGAGGTCGCCTTTAGGTGGCCTCTTCTTTGAGCATTCCATTCCGCGGGGACATTGCAATGGCAAAACCACCCGTTTCCCGAGATGCTTTTCGTGGATTATTCGCTTTCTACGCAGCGAAAGCTCATCACGACCACAAAGCCGAAGGCGAGGAGTGCCTTTTAAGGTTGTTCGGGTCTGCGGAATACATTCCTGATCGACTGCTGCAGCAATGGTCTGAGGCAGCTGATCTAGTCGGTCCAGAAATCCTCGGTACTGTAGTGGAGCCGCGCGCCCATGAACTCGCGAGCGGTGGGACGCGGTACGACCATGCGAGTGATTTCCTGCACGCGATCTTAAGAGACCTCGGGCGAAAACTGCAATGATCCGATGCAAGTTTCGGCGGCCCTTGGCGCTCCTCTGATCAAATTGCCCCCAACAGGACACCTTCAGCGCCTCACCTAGATTTGGTAGCCCACGCACCCCGGTGGCGTCGGCTTGCAGCCCTTCGAATGTCAGCGCAAACCGCTCGATGAGCTGCGCCGAACGCTCTGACCGTGCCCATAGATCTGAGGCTTCAGCTAGGCGATCTGAATTGCTGCGCGGAAAACATCATCGTCGCAGGACCGACCGGGCTCGGTCGCGCGCGCTATCTTATCCGAATGATTTCTTTGACACAGTGACACGCACCCACGCACCTGTGGTCAATCAAAAAAGAAACCCGCCCGCGCTAGCGAGCGAGTCTCCTCATGCCCATGCGAATGCGCCAGTCCGGTGGCGCAATAAAGGTTAGACCTGATTGATTTCTTTCCGGTTACCGTCGAGGCGCCGCAACCGAAGGCTCACTCCACTCCTTTTGATGCAGAGAGCCCGAAGGAGGCTTCAACTCCTCCAGTCCCGCGTTAATCAGACCTATTTCATCCTGTACGACAGATATAGCATTTGCCGGGTTGATGCCGGATAGCTTGCAGTTTGGCCAGCACCTGGCGGGGATGGGCTAATTCGTCTTCCAACGCGCGTCGATCCCGCACCTCAACATAGCCAGCCACGATCATCTGCATTGCGTTTGACATGGGCACCAAACCTATGAGGGCTAAGTCTCATCGTCTTTCTTGCAGCGTCAGCCTTATCGTGTACGAAGCGACCAAGGCTTTCGGGATTTCGCCACGCGTGCATCCACTTCCCTAGAGAACGAATGCCAGTATTTCCAATGACGCGACCGTGGGCGGATACTCCTTGCTTTAGGAAGCTCAGCAATTAATCGAACAAGCGCTAAGCGAGCGCGGCTTGATTGCTGCCCAAACTCCCGTGCAGTCACCGCTATTGAATAGCGAGTCTGATCGCAGGACCCAGAAGATACTATTGAGGACTCGTCGGTCGTTTACCCGCGGAGCGCCACGCGGCTTATTCGGCAGCATCGGCCTTGTGGCAGCCCATTCCATAGTCGGCGAGTTCGTAGCGCATGATTCGAGCCCCCAGTTTGGGAGTTTTGAATCACAGGAGTCCGGCCAAGCGCAACGCTTCTGGCTCGGCCGCGGTCCGGCGCTTATGGGCAGAAGCGGACATCAACCTGCCGACGATCCCCGATGAGACCGTCGAAAATGACCCCAACCGGACTCGTACAACCCTTGACGTTGGCGACATTTTCTAGATCAATATTCACTCCACCTCTGGGCGTTGAGATATTCACATAAGTTAATAGCGCGCATCGGGTACTTGGTTGCATCAGGGGGCGAAGGATGGAGCCTGAACTTGCATCCGTCTTCATAACAGATGAACTTGCCCGAAGAGGGCAGCTCCGGCCACGGCTTTTCCAAGAGCGACTACCCATGCGCGATCTGGCCCGCGCGATGATCGACGACCCACAGCGGGTGCTTCCCGTCCTCGTCGAATGCGCGATGGAGCAGTGTGGAGCCGTATCGGGCGGCATCAGTCTTTACGAGGCTGAGCCGGCCCCCGGAATTTTCCGTTGGCACTATGTCAGAGGAGAGTTGGCTAGTTTTGCGGGCGCAACCATCCCGAGGTTTGACAGCCCGTGTGGGATCACACTGGACCAGCGGAAGCCGATCCTCGTGGAACGACCGGAGCGCGCGTATAGTTGGATTCGGGAAGCAGACCTCTCCGTACCGGAAGCTTTGCTAGTACCTTTGTACATGGGGGCCGACGAACCGTTGGGAACCCTGTGGTTGGTCTCCGAGAACGAAGGTCATTTCGACGCGAACCATGCCGAAATCGCAAGTGAGATGGCCTCTTTCGCGGGGTTGGCGCTTCGCGTAGCAGACCAGGACAAGCAAATGGAAACGGCGCTCGAAAGGCAGGAGTTGCTCGCCCGTGAGATGGAGCATCGCCTGAAAAACGAATTAGCCGTGGTGCAGGCTCTCCTGAACATGGCCGCGGAGCAGGAGTGCACGGCTCAAGAGCTCGCCCACGCAATGCGCGGTAGACTGCAGGCGCTATCGGCCGCATATGATCTGGTCCATTTGAGGTCAGAGGATCATCCCGGGGAATCGAGAGCATGCCTGATCGATCTTTTGCAGACAATTCTCCGCCCGTACCAATCTTACAATACCCGGCTCGAAGGTCCTGACATCCACCTTGGGCGGGATGCGACCAGGACGTTGGCCTTGGTGTTGCACGAACTCGCGACTAATTCCGCAAAGTATGGCGCTCTCTCCTGCTTTGGGGGAAGCCTTGAAGTGCTCTGGCGCGTCGAGGACAACAGCCTTCAGCTCCGATGGGCTGAGAGTGGAGGTCCTGTGAACCAGACCACCCCGAGATCGAGCGGTTTTGGCTCGGTGCTCACAGCAACCAGCATCCGATCGCTAAAAGGCTCCATATCTTACGCTTGGCCAAAGAAGGGCTTGATCGCAACGATTGAGCTGGCGATTGACCGGCTGACGCTCTGAGGCTCTTAGAGCGCCAAGTCTGAACTTGGCCCATCGTGTCGCTTCGTCGGCACGCCAACACGTCCGAACCTAAGGGTAGACCGGACCCCGCCCGCGCTGGACCAAACCGTCGCGGGTGACCCTATGTATGGTCCGGCCGCGCGTCGCAAGAAGGAATTCGTCGGGTCGGTGGTGAGCGGTCTTGCATCAATGTATCCGGCCTCCGATTGGAGCATATGCTCCGGGCCATCATGGATATCAGCGC
>NZ_JADFUE010000050.1:0-47700 GCF_054967145.1 Bradyrhizobium sp. UFLA06-24 | reverse complement strand
ATCATCATGCATGTGTTCGCGCTCGGAATTGGATCGGTCTTGGCCCTCGCGATCATCGCGATCGGTACTCTCTATGTTGCGCGCCCGTTGACGGCGACGCAGAGCTTCGGCTTGCCCCTTCCCGGGGAAGCGGACAACATCGCGGGGTGGCTGCGTCTCAAGGGGGTGCGCGACATCGCCTCCGGCTTGACCGTGCTGGCGCTGATGATGTGGGGTACGCCCTCGGCGGTCGGCATCGTGCTCTTGGTCGAAGCGGTCATCCCCCTCGGCGACATGCTGGTCATTCTTGCCGCGAAAGGCTCGATCAAGAGCGCGTTGGGCATGCACGGTCTCACGGCGGTGATCATGATCTTGACGGCGGCGGCACTGATCGTCGACGTAGCCTGAGCGGCATCGACACTAACCCATGACATAGCGGCGGAGCCGAATCACCGGCATGCTCCTGTCCATGCTGATGTCGACCCCGCCGAGCACAAGAGTCAGGCCGCCTCCCTCCTGCGACGATTGCAGGATGCCGGCGATCTTCAGAGCCGAGATCGTCGATCCGCGATCCGCGCGGGCCGTGCGCGTCCACCAATGCGGCAACTGCGCCAAGGTCATCTGGGAGGAGTGAGGGGGGAGCTTGCTCGCCTTGAATTCAGCTCTCGAACGAGATCCATGGTTTCAAATTGCAGGCTGTTTCGACCGGCTCACGTAGGGAACGCCTTTGATCCAAAGCCGCAGCGCCTCCCAATGGATCGCGGCGATCACCTTGATGGTAAGAAAGGGCAGACCGAAGAATGCCGCCAGGAGACGGGGGCCGGTCAGCCGACGCCGCCGTCCGAAAAAGGCGGCCGCAAACATGACACCCTGTTCGTTGCTCTGCAGGATCCTGACCCGCACATGGCGCGCCGGCGGGGAGATGCTGAAGCGGTAATGCATCTCCATCTCCATGAAAGGCGAGACGTAGAACTGCTTGGCCTGGGTCTGACGTATCGCCCGTTCACCGGGCGCCTCTTGCACCGGCAGGACGTAGGAATGCATCTCTCCGAAGGTGTTGCGCACCTCGTAGATCAACAACGTGAGCTCGCCGGACGCGCGATAGCAAAAGTAGATCGAGAGCGGGTTGAACACGTAGCCCAGCACCCGCGGATAGCACAGAAGCAGAACCCGGCCTCCGGACAGGTCGATGCCGCGCTCGGCTGCCAGCTGCCGCACGTAGTGGCTCAGCTTCGCGCCTTTGCGGTCGCCGTGATCGCGCTCGTGGAAGCTGAAGATCGCGGCGCGATTGACGGCGAACAAGCGCGACTGCCGATCCGCCTCGTCCAGTCGGTCCAAATCGATGAGAAGGTTCATCACCTCGTAGCTGAACCTATGCTGCACCGGCCGCCAGCGCGCGTGCATCACCTTTCCCCTGTAGAGCACGACCGGAGCGGGTGGATCTCTGTCTCTGGGCGGTCTCGACCCGAACATCGACGCTACTCGGCTGCTTGCGCCAGCACTGACATGGACTGGCGCCAGGGCGGCTCGCAGCCCATGGCCTCTGCTATCCGGATCCCGGACCGCAGACCGTCTTCGTGGAAGCCGTACCCCGTCCACGCTCCACAGAACCATGTTCGGCGACGGCCTTGAATTGCAGGCAGCCGTCGTTGGGCTGCGAATGCAGCCATATCGTAGAGCGGGTGAGCGAAGCTGAATTTTGCAAAAGTCAGGTCGGCGGCCGGCTCTCGCGGCGGGTTGAGGCTGACGAACAGCGGCTTGCGATCGTCGATGCCCTGCAGCCGGTTCATCCAATAGGTCACGGCGACGTCGTTCTCGACGGGTGTTTGCCGCGGCCATTGCAGGAAGTTCCAGGAAGCCCATGCCTGGCGGCGCTTTGGCATCAGACTTGGATCGCGATGCAGATAGACGGCGTTGGGGCTGTAGCGGATTGCGCCGAGAATGGACTTCTCCGCCGCGTTCGCGTCGGTGAGCGCCGCCAGGGCCTGGTCGCTGTGGCAGGCCATCACGACCGCATCGTAGCTTTCCACGCCGCCATGACTGTCGCGGATCGTCACGCCATGCTCCGTTCGGGCGACTGAAGTGACGGCACAGCCTAGCCGGATCACGTCCTTGAACATAGCGGTAAGCTTGTCGACATAGCGCCGGCTGCCACCCTCGACGGTGAGCCAGCGCGGGCGGCCCAGGTGCAGGAGCCTGTGATTGTCGAAGAAGCTGACGAAGTTCTCCGCGGGAAACGACAGAATATCCGCCGGCGTGGACGACCAGATGGCGGCCCCCATCGGTCCGAGATATCTGGAGAACAGGTGCGCGCCAAACGATTCCTTTTGCAGATATTCGCCGAGCGTCATCTTCTCGAGCCGGCCGGCGCGCAAGTCGGCGACGCTCTGCCTGTTGAATCGCACGACTTCGGCCAGCATGCGAAAGTGTGACGGCGAGGCGAGGTTGCTCGGTTGGGCGAACAGACCGCGTGCCGTTTGCAAGATGCCTGCGCCGCCCCCGCGCCATTCGAAGCGGCCGCGATCGGCGGACATCGCAAAGCTCATGCACGTCTCGACGGTCTTCACCCCCAGATGCGTGAACAGGGATGTCAGCTCGGGGTAATTCAGCTCGTTGAACACGATGAAGCCGACGTCGACGTCGATGGCTTCGCCATCATAGTCGATCCGAACGGTATGACTATGCCCGCCCGGTCGCAGCTCGCGTTCGTACACCGTCACAGCGTAGCGCTTCGACAGGAGCCAGGCAGCCGCATTGCCCGCAATCCCCGTCCCGATCACTGCCAAGCGCATCTTTCAACTGCCCCCATTGCAATATTGTCGGCCCAAAGCCGTAATGAAACGTCCCGGCGTCAAAGCCGTCTGGCGCGGCCGGGCGTCATCGATCGGCATTCCGTCTGCAGGCCGTGAATGGAACGCTGGCGGACGCAGCTTGGATCACCGTGCCCCTCGGGCTGGCTTGGAGCCGACGATGAAACCGGTGCATAGGTTAGACGTATCAACGGAAAACAGCGCCGGTGAAGGATGCTTGTCCCGTACTTTCAGACCGTGGCCGGCATTGCTCTGGCTCTTTCCGCGTTGATGGCGCTGGCCTGGATCGTCCAACAGCGCACGGGCAATTCCGGCTGGGTGGACGCCATCTGGTCCTATTCGGTCGGTTTGGTCGGCGCCGTTGTCGCCCTATGGCCTCTCGACGATGGGTCGTCGGCTCGCCGGGTTCTCGTGGCAGGGCTGGTACTGTGCTGGTCGGCAAGACTGGGGACGCACATTGCGCGTCGTTCCGCCGCAGGTCTCGATGATCCGCGTTATGCGAACTATGCGCGCGAATGGGGCTCCGCAGCGCCACGCCGGATGTTCTTTTTCCTGCAATCCCAGGCGCTGGCTTCGGTCCCGCTGCCGTTTTCCATTTTTCTCGCCGCGCACGCTCCGGGCCCGGGCCTGGGACTGCAGGACTATGCCGGAGCGATCATCATGCTGGCAGCAGTGGTCGGCGAGGCCATCGCTGACGAGCAATTGCGTCGCTTCAAGCGCTCGCATCCCGAAGGCGGTCTGATTTGCGATACCGGGGTCTGGCGCTGGTCACGCCATCCGAACTATTTCTTCGAGTGGCTGGGATGGCTGGCCTACCCTGTCATTGCGCTGTCGCCTCAATACCCCTGGGGGTGGGCCAGCATCGCCGCGCCAGCCATCATGTACTGGATCCTCGTGAAGGTGACCGGCATCCCGCCGCTCGAGGAACAGATGCTGCGTTCGCGAGGCGAGCGCTATCGCGCGTACCAGGCCAGAACCAGCGCGTTCTTCCCGTGGCCGCCCGGACAGCGGCTGCATTGATTCCGCGCCGCGAGGCCAGGCGATATGCTGGCGAGCGGCAAGAGCGAATGCGCCGGGTGGGGTGATCCGTTTCGACCTGCGGGCCGTTAAACCCTCGTCAGGCTGGCGACTGAGAGCGCGGAAGGGAACGCCGTATGAATCTGGTCTTCACGTATCTCACGGTCGCGATTACCTTCCTCGGTCTCGACATGATCTGGCTCAGGACCATGGTCGAAAGGCTCTATCGGCCGGTGCTCGGCGACATGCTGCGGTCCGAACCCAATCTGGCCGCTGCCGCGGTGTTCTATCTGGCTTATCCGCTCGGGCTGATCTGGTTCGCCGTGCTGCCCGCGCAGCAGGACGGTGGCGCGCTGCGCGCGTTCGCTTCCGGTGCGCTGCTGGGCTGCTTCACCTACGCGACCTACGATCTGACCAATCAAGCAACGCTGCGAAGCTGGTCGACCGGCTTGTCGGTGGCGGACATCTGCTGGGGATCGGTTCTCGCCGGCGTCAGCGCCTGGACCGGCTTTCTCGTCGTTCAAAGGATGACGTCCTGATCATGAGCGCCACAACCAAGCCGCCGATGGAGCAAGGCCGCAAGAGCGGGAATTGGTATCACCGCGCCGCGTTTCTCTGTCTCGTTCCCGCCGCGGGGCTTCTGATCGGTGTGCTCAATCGGCCCGGGGCCTGGTATGCCGCACTGACCAAACCGCCCTTCAATCCGCCGGATGCCGTCTTCGCCCCGGTTTGGACCATCCTGTTCCTGCTCATTGCCGTCGCGGGATATCGCACTTTCGAGGCAGGGCCGCGCGGCGCCGCCATGAAGATATGGATCGTTCAGATGATCCTGAACTTCGCCTGGTCGCCGATCTTCTTTTCGCTTCATCGCATGGACATCGCACTCGGCGTGATCATTGCGATGTTCGTCGCCATCGTCGCATTCGTCCGGCGGCAGTGGAGCGCAGACCGGCTGGCGGCGTTGCTTTTCCTGCCCTATGCCGGCTGGGTCGCGTTCGCGATGCTGCTGAATCTCTCGCTTCTTCTGCTCAACTAGATGAATCGCGCCATTTGCGAGAAAGCTGGCGTTGGAGGTGCCTCTCTCTCTCGTGGCTTCAACCGGAGGCGAGCCGTCCACCCAGGTTCGCGATGGCAGGCAGAGACATGAACGCTGGCCTCGCGAAGTAGTAGCCCTGGAAGAGCGTGATCCCCGCAGCCCTTAACACGGTCAGTTCAGCCTCGCTTTCAACGCCCTCCGCAAGTATTGTGATCCCAAGCTGCCGAGCGATCGACGCGATACCAGACACGATCACCTGCTTGGACGAACTGAGGTGGATGTCTCTGAGAAGCTCCATGTCAATCTTGATCAGATCGGGTTGTAAGCGCGCAAGAAGGTTCAGCCCCGCGTAGCCTGCCCCAAAGTCGTCCAGCGCCGTCAAAAATCCGAGCTTCTTGTAACTGGCAACGATGTTTTCCACGTGTGCGGGATCCTTCATCCGCTCGTTCTCGGTGAATTCGAACATCAAGTTGTGAGGAGGGAAGTTGGCTCTTTTGGCTGCCTCAAGCGATTTCTGGATGCACGCCCGCGGCTCATAGACGGCGTTCGGCATGAAGTTGATGGAAAGCCGTGCCGCCGGGTCGTGAAACAGCTTTCCCGCCGTCTCGATCGCCATCACGCGAGCAGCCTGATCGAACCGATAAAGTTGATCATCGGTCAGCTGACTCAGAACGCTGTGCGCACTCTCCCCATTCGGACCGCGCACGAGTGCTTCGTAACCCCAAATTCGATCCTGCGCGACCTCGACGATCGGCTGGAAAGCCATTTTGAAGGCGAACCGTAATTCGGTTCCATTTGCACATCCCAAGCACCTTGCAGCCATGCCTTCCCCCAATGCTCAATCGAAAGACAATAGGAAGTAGCGGTTAAGGAACGACTTGCGTGGTGACCCGACCCGGCCGTGACGTATGGCGACCGCGTAGCTCGGACAGCTGGGCCTTCGCGAGTGTTCCAAAGTGAACAGTTGGGGATGCTGAAGGCGTGCGCCGGGGGTTTCTCAACTGAGAGCTCGTGCCGATGACTCAAGGACTCCTTCGCCAAACGGTGGCTGAGATCGACGCGTTCCGGTTGAGAGCACCGTGGAACTTGGAACGATATTTGGGCCATCTGATTGGCACGTTGGTCCACCTCAAGCTGAGGACCGGCAGTTCCTGGAAAGCGCATTGATCAGGGAGGACACAATGAACGACGAGCGAAAATCATCAAAAGCGGGAGAGCGGGCCGCAGAAGGCTTGCGCCAAGCAGCTTCCAAGGAAGAAGCAAAAAACGAGAGCAAGATGGGGCACGATCTGGCTAAGGGCGCTGATCGTTTCGAGGAGCGCTCCAAAAGCTCGGATGGAAAAAGCGCAGGCGAGAAGCAGAAAGACTAAATCCACAGCGGACCCGTCGCGGCCTCCCGGCACGAGGTTTCCAAAACGACCGCGTGCCTTCACGTACGAGGCGAAGGCGCGTCTCGTTGCTCGTACCTAAGAGGGGCGGCGAGACACCTCCAGGGACTCCGACCGAGGCCCTGCACCTTTCCTCATTTGATGTCTGCTTCTGGCCTGCAAGGTAAGCCGCAGTCATCCAGAGGTTTTTTGATGCGCGTCTGCGATAGTTTGCCCGATGCGCCACAATACTCCCGTCGGATCAATAACCACGAAATCCTGCATTGCCGAATTCTCCTCGTTTCGGGGTCGCCACCGCGTCTGGAGGCTGGCAGCTTCATTGGGTGATTTTTGGTTGGGATGTGCGTTGCAGCTTGTGCGCGGAAATTGTTAGGCGTCGAGATGCAAGACCGGCTGTGTGTTATTGGCTTTAGGCTACGAGCGAATGACAGCTATTGGGAAGAACTGGCAAAAACCAGAGGAACGACGAAACGCGGATCGGGTTGATCCATCACCGAGGATCGTTCGATGGACAGAGCTTCGATCTATGACGAACTGAGCCGAGTTGAGCGAGAGGTGGTTGCAGGAGAGCGCCAACTGGCAGAACAGGAGCGGCTGGTTCTCGACTTGAAACGGGAAGGTCAGAATACTTCCGGCCCTGAAAGGGAACTGGAAAGGCTGCGTGAACGCCAGCGCCTGCGCGATCAAGACCGCCAAAGACTGCTCTCCCTCCTGCAGCCCTGACTCACAGCGAAAGCATTGCCTCGGGTGAAGGCCGGTGAAGAGGACCGGATCCGGCTTGAGCGGCCTTCGTCAATCGACCGCGCACGCCGTCGAGTGCGGCCTTTGGGTTCGGAAGGCAATCAGAATATTCGGCAAATAATCGCCGATCACAGGGTGATGCGGCATTCCGCGTCTCTGCGCACTAGCAACCAATTCGAATCCTGCTTGTTGTCGCCGGCACAATCACTTGCAGGAGACAAAGAAATGTCACGTATAACTTTGCTGGCCGCAACCCTGTTGCTGCTCGCGTCGGCGCCCGCGGGCGCCCAGTCGCAGCCGGCGCAAAGCGGGCCTGGCAACAATGCCATCAACAGCTCCGATAAGAACAATGCGAACGCTCCCGTCGCGGGCCGCAACAGCTTCACCGAGGGCCAGGCGAAATCGCGGATCGAGGAGGCGGGATATTCCAACGTCTCCGGCCTGCAGAAGGACAACCAAGGCGTCTGGCGCGGCAAGGCCGACAAGGCCGGCACCAAGACCGACGTCAGCGTTGACTTCCAGGGCAACGTCAATTCCACGAAATAAGGAGCGGATATCATGACGACCACCATCTCTCGTCTCTACGACAACTATTCCGACGCCGAGCGGGCCGTCACCCGGCTCGAGAGCGCCGGCGTGCCGCACTCCGACATCAGCATCGTCGCCAACAATTCCGACAATTGGTACGGATCACGGAGCGGTAAAGTCGACCGTGACCGCGACGGCGTCGACGATCGTGCTGAAGGTGCCGGTGCGGGTGCCGGCATCGGCGCCGGCATCGGCGGCGCGGCGGGCCTTCTCGCTGGCTTGGGTCTCCTGGCCATTCCGGGTCTCGGTCCGGTCGTGGCTGCGGGATGGCTCGCCTCCACGGCTGCCGGTGCGGCCGCTGGCGCTGCCACAGGCGGTATCGTCGGCGCACTCACCCAAGCCGGCGTCTCGAAGGAAGACGCTTCGCGCTACGCGGAAGGCGTTCGCCGCGGTGGCACGCTCGTCACCGCGAAGGTGCCCGACACCGATCGCACCCGTCTCGATGCCCTTCTCCATGAGCGGTCCGTTGACCTCCAGCAGCGCAGTTCGGCTTGGCAGAAGTCCGGCTGGACCGATTTCGATGCCGCGAGCCCGCCGTTGTCTCCCGAGGATATCGGGCGTGAGCGCGAGCTTTACGGCGCCGGAGCGCGGCGCTAGCTCTCCGTCGGTCTCGACAAGACAAAGGCCCCGTGCAGCGGGGCCTTTTTTCGGGACACGCCCGCTTTCACACTGCCGTCGGTGGGCTGCCGCCGGCATCGTCATGGATGCAGAGGTTTCCCAAGCTCACCCAATGCCTCCCTGGTTTCCGCGATCTTCTCGCATAGCAACGTGAAGGCTGTCTGCATTCGGCCGTTGGCGTCGTGGTCCAGCAATAGCGATGACGTTTCGACCAGCCTGTCGCCCAAATGCTCCATCACGGTGAGCAGGTGATGCAAGCCATCCGCAGGCTGCTCGACCGCAATGCGTTCGATCTCTCGCACGATCTCCTCGAGCCTGATGACCGCGGACACAAGGCTGTCGTCGTGCCTGCGCAGTGGAAATTCGATGATCTCGGCGGTCAAGGCCGGGGTTTCCCTCACCATCAGGCGGTGCCGGATGCGGCGAGGCAGTCCTTGCGGACTGTCAGGAGAGCCCGGTGCAGCCAGGTCTTTATCGTCCCCACCGGCACGCCGAAGCGCCGTGACAGATTGGCTCGGCTCTCGCCTTCGAGATAGGCGAGCGCCACCAGCGCGCGGCGATCTTCCGGCAAACGAGCCAGTGCGCCAAAGGCGATGGGTTCGGCGCGGGCGTAGTCGAGCTCGTCGCTCGCTGATGGATTCTCGGCGGCCGCAATCGACAGCGCCTCATCGAACGCGTCAGTCGGCAATCTTCTGACGCGCAGATGATCGATCGCGGTATTGCGCACGATCGCGGAAATCCATGCCATCGCCGGAGCGCGCTCGGCATTGAACCGGGAGGCGTTGCGCCAGATCTTCAGATAGCTCTCTTGCAGGACGTCTTCGATATCGTGCGGCGGTACGCCGACGGCGAGCGCGGTCCTGCGCAGTCTGCCGCGCGTTATCATGTGCAGCGCCGAGAAAGCGCGTGCGTCCCCGCGTGACACACGCGCGAGCAGTTCGGGCAATCCGTCGCTCTGTGGCTGTGTTGCCCGACGTGAGCAGGCCATGTCCCGTCTCCCTTGCGTTCGGCTTTGAAACGCTGGGGGATCGCGGTTGGATCACCCCGGGAAAGAAGGACTGAAGAGGGATCTAAAGCCTCACGAACGGCCCGATCAGCCGGCCAAGCAGACCGTTGATGCGCAGATCACCTGTCATCGCAACCAGGCAGAGGCACGGGCCTTCGTCGCCGACGATCGGGCGATGATCGACCTCGTCGTCGCCATAGTCGAAATCGCCAGGACCAAAACGGCCGCCCTCGTGGCTGAAGCTGCCTTCCAGCACGAGCGTCAACTCGGTGCCGGTGTGCGTGTGTTCGAGCATGCGCGTGCCCGGCGCGGACCTCAGCAGGAAGGCCCGCGCCTTGCCCGCGCCGGACAGCTCGATCGGCCGCATGCTCAGACCTGGCGCAACGCGCCTTGGCTTACCGACCCTGTAGTTTCGAAGCGCCGGTGGAACGTCTCGCACCATTCCGAACGTCTCGGTCGAGGGCGGCGCAGCTCTCGGTTTGGGCGCGTCGTCGATCCGGGCCAGCACGCGCTCGAATGCATCCGATGCCACCGGCACCGGAGCGACCTCCTCGAGTGCCAAGCCCGCAAGCTGCTCCATCGCGCGCACGAACCGGGCGCACCCTGCGCATTCTGCGACATGCACCCCCACGACCAGATGGTGGGCCTCTTCCAGCCTGCCGGCGGCAAAGTCGGCCAGAAGATCTTCCGGCGGATGATGGCTGATGGTCATGCTTCTTCGTCCAATAGCTCTCTCAGGCGGTTCATTGCCAGCCTGATGCGCGACTTCACCGTTCCCAACGGAATTCCGAGCAGGGCAGCGATTTCCGGATGCGGCCTTTCCTCGATGAAGGACAGCCTCACCACCCTGGACTGCTCCGCCGACAATAGCTCGATGGCCGACGTGATCCGGGCAGCATCCTGAACGCGCGAAAGGACCGCATCGACCGGTTCTGCGGGATCGGGCGTATCCGGCAGCTCGGCAACGCCCCGCACGCGGTCTGCCCGCGCCTTGCTGCGGAACATGTCGATCCGCAAGTTCCGCGCGATCGTGAAGATCCAGGCCGCGGCCCCTGACGTCGACGGATCGAATTGGCTCGCCTTCCGCCACACGGCGATCAACGTGCTCTGGGCGATCTCCTCGGCCTCGTCGGCGTTGCATCCGGCCTTCAGCATCAATGCCTTGATGCGAGGCGCGAAATGCTCGAATAGGCCTTTGAATGCCTCCTTGTCGCCCGAAGAGGCGACGCGTCCGATCAAATCAGCCCAGTCCACCTTCGCCTTCGGCCCTTTGCTCGCACTGGTCGACAGCCGCGCGACAATTCCGCGAGGCACGCCGGCCCTGGCGCGGATTGGCACAGTTAAAGCTCGGATAGCAGCGACCATGGTGGCTCGACAAGCAGCTTCTCGCGTCTGGAACGTATGGCAGGGGGCGATGGATCACTTGCCCCCGAAAGTTCCCGGGCTTGCCTGAAGCCAGCAAGGCGATTGCCTCTCAATAGACCGGCCCCAGGTTCGGGCCCCTGGGGCCACCATTTCAAGGTCCTGCTGATGCGGGTCGGTTTTTGTTTTGACTGATAGCCGCGCGGCGTTAATGCATAAAAGGCACGTCCGGCGAGCGCGGCGGCGTGGAGCAAGAGGACCTGAGGGGTCAGGAGAGTTGGATTGGTTCTCTCCGGACCCCGACCGCAAACCAGACGGCGCTCAGCTCTTCGAACCGGAGCCCTTCAGTGCATTCCAGGCTGCCTGATTGGCTTGATCGAACGCCTTGCGGGATTCCGCGAGCGCTGCGCTCAGCACGGACCAGGACTCGCTGCCGGCCTGCTTGAGCTTCTGCAGTTGCGCTTCGGCCTGGGACGCATCGGATTTCATCTGCTTGAGGGCGGCTTCCAGGTCGCCCGCATGCGCTGCGGCGACCCTGCCGGCCGCCTCGCGGAACTTGTCGGCGGCCTCGCGCCAGGCCTTTCCCTGCGCGGCGGCAATGTCCTTGAAGGTCGCTTGCTGCTGCTCGATCTGCTTGCCGGTGCTTTCGAAATACGTCTTCATCTGTGCTTCGAAGCCATTCCACTGCTTCTCGAACTCCGTCCTGTTGCGCGCCCAAGCCGCTTCGCCAGCTTCGGCTTGCGCCTTGAGCTGAACCTGGAATTCGTCTCGGCGCTTCTTCAAGTCGGCGATGATCTGCTCGGCCTTGACTTTGGATTCGGCCTTGGCTTCTCCGGCCTTGACTTCAAACGAGGCGAGTGCGGCATCCATCTCGTCGATGCGTTCCTTGGCCCAATTCAGGTAGAAATGCACGCTGCTTTGCTCCGCCATGACGGTCTCCTTTGACTGTTCGAATTGAGATGATCCCCGAGCGCCGCCTCGCTCGCGTTGACTTGGCTCAACCTTTCCTTGTCGTCCGATGTCGCAACCTTCAGGCCGGCAGATAGGGAAAGGTCCTTGCCCTATCATCACCGCTCGTTTGCCTCGACATTTCGGCACCCGCCATGCGGTTGAGAGCACTGATCGAGGCTGAAAGTTCACGGTGAGTTCGCGCACTGGTCTTGATCCTCGTGCTAGGGACGAGCCGAGTTTTGCTTGCCGACTTTCGGCGGTTCGAGCATCACTTCCTTCAGATGATCCCCGGCGGCGACGACGATGACGAAATTGAGCTTGCCGTCCTGTCGCATCAAACCGCCGGCCAGCGCGCTGCCCGCCGCCGCCCTCTCGGCGACCTGCACGGCATCCGCCAATTCCTGCTTGATCCATTTCAGGGCAAGGATGTTGGCGAGGTCCTCCCGATCGAGCTCCTTCAGCGACGAGGTTATCTCCTTGCCCGTGATGCTTCCGGTATTTGCGTCGATGGTGTTCTCCCACACGCGCTCATTCCGGATCGTGCGAACGCGGTAAATGGGCGGGCCGTCGATCTCGAAGCTGATGTCGGCGGTCTTCGAGCCGTCGTGCAGGCGTTCGGCGATCGCCATGGCCCGGCTGAGCGGGATGCGTGTGGTGCGGAATTCCGCGAGAACGCGGCGGATAGCGGCCTCTTCTGCTTCACTTTGCGTAGTGGCGGTTCGGGTGCCCACATCCGCGGGAGCTTGGACATCGGCAACGGCTGCGGTCGCGGCGAGCGTCGCGGACCACATGATCAGGGCAAACAGATGGTGCTTCGACATCGGATCTCTCGGTCTGGTTGGTCAATCGCTTGCGATGGGCGCGTGAGCGACGACGATCTCCTTGTCGGAGAGCGCAGGCGGCGACTGATGGGTATCGATCACGACGCGCTCCGGCACCCTCACGTCGGAGTGGATGCGGATCTGAGGCCGCGCGGGATCTGGCTCGGAGGACTGACCCGGCAGTTGCGCCGGCAGGACCCAGTTCGCCACCCAAAGCAAACAGACCAGCACGCCACCCACCCAAAGGAAGTAGCCGCGCAAGGGGAGGGCGCTATCGAGCGGCTGCCTCGCCCGCATGAACATCGCGGATCGCCGACTCATAGCGCCTCGCTCCCGGCAACGATGGGACTCCGCCTCATCGTCAGATACTCCAGGGGCGCGGGTGCCGGCGCGCGAGCTTGGCGTCGAGATAGCCGCCCTTGTCGAGCCACTCCGCCGGACAATAGGCGCCGGCTTTCGGATGGATCATGAAGCCGTCGCGCTCCAGCGCCGCCCTTGTTCCGGTGACGCCGGTCCACACGGTCTCTCCGCTGGATGGATTCACCTCCATTACGTCAAAGACTTCGACGAAGTTCAGCATGTCAGGATGCTCGCCATCTCACGCCGCCTGCGACAGGCGGTCGAAATCCGCAGGCGCAACGCCTCTGCGGGCGAGCTCGGTCTCGATCGCGTCGAACACGCATTCGACCGGCGCGATCCAGACGTTGACCCAGTAGATGATGCAGCCGCGGGCAATCAGCAGAACCGGCGTCATGCGACCGTCCTCCGCTGCAGTCGAACCGGGGCGGGCTCGCGCGTGGCGAGGGAATGTGCCCACGCGATCATCGCGATCGTGATGCCAAGCAGCAGGCTCAGTGCCACGAGGCACAACGCGACAATCACGTTCAGCGATGCAGCGGCGAGGCCGGGCAACGGATTTTCGCGCATCAATGCAAACAGCAGTGTTGACATTCCGCGTCTCCTTAATAAAATACACCGTATAGTTCATATAAATCACGCGCCCTGGCCGGAGTCAAGACCAGTGCGTCACAAGCGCGTGTGCGGGATCAAGACGGCGAGGCTCCGCCTCGGCCAACCGAAAGAGAAAGGATATGACATGAGGAAGTGGACGCAGGTGCTGTTCGCAGCGGTCGTGGTCGCGCTCGGGAGCGCGGCAGCATCAGCCCAGGAGAACCGGGGCACAGCGGAGCAGCGGGCGGCCTGTACGCCCGACGCTTTTCGTCTTTGCAGTGCCTACATTCCCGACCCCGCGGGAGTGGAGGTCTGTTTGCGGCAGAGGAAATCGAATCTGAGCGAGGCGTGCAAAGCGGTGTTCGATCATGCCGCCACCGGCTCGGCCAGGGGCAGATAAGGAGCGATGTTGCGGCGTGATGTGACGAGGCGCTGCCTTGAGCCACAATCGCACTGCGACAGGAGACAGGAGCGATCTTATGACCACGGTGTATATACCGGCCCTGGCTGCGTTCGGCGGCTCTGCATTCGGCGCGCTCTCGACCATCGTCAGTGGATGGTTCAGTGGACGCCGAAGGCGTCGCGAGCTTCATCATGCCCGCTCGTTCTCAAGGCGCGAACAATTGTACCATAGCTTCATCGAGGAGGCATCACGGCTCTATGCCGAGGCCCTGGTCAACGATCAGGCCGAAATCCCGCAACTGGTCAGCCTCTATACGCTGGTCGGACGCATGCGGATCTTGTCGAGCACCGAGGTTGTCCAGGCCGCCGAGCGAGCCGGGCACCTGATCATCGAAACATATCTGTCGCCAAATCGCACCTTCGTAGATCTCCCCAAATTCATCGAGGAGATGGATCCGTTGCGCGATTTCGGCGAGGCCTGCCGCCGCGAGCTGATGAACATTCCGGCGCAGTGAAACGTCAGCCAACGACTCTCAGCCGTAGCGCTAGTGCGGCCAGTCGGTCTCGCAGGCTGCCAGGAAAAAGCCGACGCGCTCGCGTACGAAGCCCGGAAGCTCCTTCTTCAGGTCTTTCGGGGTTTCACCGACGAGCGAGCGAAACAGCATCGGCAGCAGGATGAGGTCCAGGAAGATCTGAGCTGTCGCCCGGCTTCGCTTCGCGCTGAAGGGCCCCCTCGGGGTGCGAGTGAGCTTCTGCGTGGCATCGTCCAAAAGCTGGGACACCGCGGCCAGGGAGCGATCGCGCGCGGCGTCGTGAACGTTGCGGCTAAGTTGGGGGAATCGCTGCGACTCGGCGATGGTGGCGCGCACCATGCCCAAGGATTCCTCGACCACTCTCTCGACGATGGCGGTGCCGAGGCTCATCAACTTATCCTCGATGGTGCGGCCCTCGGGCGAGAAGCCCTCGAAGTCCGTCAATCCGTCGATGGTGCGGGCAACCACCGCCGCGAACAGCGCTTCCTTGCCGGGGAAATGCGCGTAGATCGTCGGCTTGCTCGCAGGGGCGAGCTCGGAAATGTCGTCGATGCTGGCGCTGCGGTAGCCCTTCTCCAGAAACAGCTGTTGGGCCGCATCGAGAATGCGCGCCTGTGCGTCGCCAGCGAGATCCTTGGGCGGTCTGCCTCGCTTCGTCTTCTTCATTTTTGATCTCCGAAATCACGAGTCTGTGCGCTTCGCTTTCCCACTTGACATGCTCAGAGAAGAAAGGCAAGAAAAAGAAAATATACGGTATAGTTTATTAATTCGCGGATTTTGCTTTCGCGAGCTTCGCGGGCGCTCCGGTCGGGAGCGCACACGTTTTGGGTCGATCCCGATCGGAATGAGGAGAATGTCAATGACTGCCTTAAGTCCAACCCCGACCGCCTTGCAGGAAGGCGTGCTGCTCCGAGAGCTGAACCGCAGGGTTACCAACGGTGTTGCCTTCGCCATCGATCTTGTCTCCGCCGCGGCCATCCGGGTCGAGGGGACGGAAGCCAAGTGTGCGCTCCGCGATGTCGTCGAGCTGCTGCATGGCTATGCCGATGTGCATCGTGCGTTGGCCATGCCGGCGGGTGAAACGCTGATCCAAGCCGCGAGCTACATTCGCAAACTGGGCTGTGGCATGCGCCGCGCGGTTCTGGACCGAATGAACATTCCTCTGGCCCTCGCGACCCAATCCCTCGCGCTTCAGCCGGAGCGCTGCTGGCACCTGGGGTTGATCGTTCATGAGCTCGTGATGCACGCGGCAAGACACGCCTGCTTCGACGCCCCCGCCGGGCAGATCAGGATCAAGCTGACGCGCAACGGCGCGCTGGTGAACTGCGTGATCCTGGACAACGGCTGGCGTTCCGCGCGGGAGACTTCCGACCGCGAATTGCGAATCGTGAGGGATATCGCGCGGGCGCTCGGCGGCCGGATCGAGCAGGGTTTCGGCGCCGAATTCACCTCGATTGTCCTCTCGTTCCCGCTGACGGAACGCGAACGGGGGGCGAACTGGTCAATCGCAACGCGCCAGATGAGGGCTCCGCGCCGCACGAGAGCCGCCGGTTCAAATGCCGCGGCCCTCCGTTCCCTGCGCTCCCCAGATGCGCTTGGCGCCCTGTTGTCGCTTTCTCATCCAATGGACGCGTCATGACAAATCAGTGGTCCAATCCGATCCGTCAAAGGCGATGTGCGAAGGCGCTGGTCCTGGCTACCGCACTCGTCGGCCTTGCCCTCAACGGCTGCAACGATCACGCGGCGCCGACCGCCATGCGCGCCGCGCTGGTCCGGACCATGATCGTGCAGCCGCGCGACCGGCAAGCCGCCATCACCTTGACGGGCGAGGTTCAGGCGCGCTTCCGCGCCGATCTTTCGTTCCGCGTCAGCGGACGCGTGATTGCCCGCGCCGTGGACGTTGGTGCTCACGTCAACAGGGGCGACGTCCTGGCCCGGCTCGATCCAGCCGAGCAACAGGCCGATGTCGATGCTGCGACCGCGGCGGTGGCTTCAGCCCAAGCCCAGCTGCGCGTGGCGAGAGCTACGTTCGAGCGGCAGAAAGGGCTGATCGCAAGCGGCTTCACCACCCGGACCGTTTACGACCAGGCCGAGGAGGGACTACGAACGACGGAGGGCGTGCTGGAAGCGGCCAAGGCGCAGCTCGGCACCGCGCGCGATGCGTTGGGCTATACCGTCCTGCGCGCCGAGGCCGATGGCGTCATCACAGCGCGAAGTCTCGAGGTCGGTCAGGTCGTTCCTGCCGCCCAACCCGTGTTTTCGCTTGCACAGGATGGGGAGCGGGATGCCGTCTTCGAGGTCTACGAGTCTGTCTTCCTCGGCCAGGCCGACGGCCGGCGCGTCACGCTGGCGCTGCTCTCGGATCCCGACGTGGCAGCGACGGGCGAGGTGAGAGAGATTTCACCCGTCATCGACCCGAAGAGCTCCACGATCCGCGTCAAAGTGTCGATCGAGAACCCGCCGGCTCAGATGACGCTGGGCAGCGCCGTCGCGGGGACGGTCAAGGCGAAAGCGCAGAACGAGATTGCCTTGCCATGGAGCGCGCTGATGGCGGCAGGCAGGAAGCCTGCGGTCTGGACCGTCGATCCGAAAACGCAGACCGCGTCGCTGAAGCCCGTCACGGTCGGCGCTTATGAAGCCGGCCAGGTGCTGATCAAGGCCGGCCTCGACCCCGGCGAGCGCGTCGTCGTCGACGGCGGCAAGCTTTTGAGCCTCGGCCAGTCCGTCACTGAAGAGGGAGGCCGGTCATGAAGCGCCAGCTCATCGCGATCGCCGGCACCCTCGCGGCGGCCACGTTGCTCACCGGCTGTCAGCAGGACACGAACGCGCCGGAGCCCGTGCGCCCCGTGCTCTCGATGGTGGCGGAGCCGAACAATGCTCCCAGTTCGGTTGCCGTCGGCGTGATCGAGCCGCGCTACAAGACCAACCTTGGTTTTCGTGTGCTCGGACGGTTGACGTCGCGTCCTGTCTACGTTGGCGACATCGTCAGCGAAGGACAAATCATCGGGTCGATCGATCCTACCGCGCTCGATCTCGCCGTTCGTGCGGCGAGGGCACAGCTGGCGAAGGCCGAGGCGCAGCTTGCGACGGCCAAGGCCACCGAGGAGCGGCAACGCACGCTGATCACCAGCGATGCGACCACCAAGCAGACGCTCGACAATGCCGAGCAGGCGCGCGCGGGCGCGGAAGCCAACGTCGCGCAGGAACAGGCGAGCCTGACCAAGGCGATCGAGCAGCTCGGCTATGCCCGGATCAAGGCCGACTTCGGCGGCGTCGTCACCGCCGTTGGTGCGGAAGTCGGTCAGGTGGTCTCGCCCGGTCAAACCGTGGTGACGGTTGCGCGCCCGGACGTCAGGGAGGCGGTCGTCGATATCGGGGAAGACCTCACCGCGCCGCTCGAGGTTGGTCTTCCGTTCACCGTCAGCCTGCAGCTTCTTCCTGCTGTTCAGGTCGAGGGCAGGATCCGCGAGATTGCGCCGCAAGCCGATGCCGTGACGCGGCTGCGACGGGTCCGGATCGCGCTCGATGATCCGCCCGAAAGCTTCCGTCTTGGCGCGACTGTCACGGCAAAGCCCGGCAAGGACCAGAGCAAGGTCTTGCGCCTGCCCGCATCGGCCGTGCTCACCAGGGACGGCGGCGATTTCGTCTGGGTGGTCGATCCGCCCGCCGGCACCGTGTCGCTGCAGAAGATCGACGGTGTCGCCGAACCGGCGGGCATCCGCGTCACCGGCGGGCTTGCCGCGGGCACCCGCGTCGTCACCGCCGGAGTTCACAGCGTCAAGCCCGGACAGCACGTCCGCATCCAACAGGACCAGGAGCCATGAAGTCGTTCAACCTCTCCGACTGGGCGCTCGGCCATCGCTCGCTCGTCTGGTATTTCATGATCGCCTTCATGGCGGCCGGCCTGTTTGCCTATCTCCAGCTGGGACGGCAGGAAGATCCTGACTTCACCATCAAGACCATGGTGATCCAGGCGCAATGGCCGGGCGCCTCGCCGGAGGAGATGACCCGCCAGGTCACCGACCGGATCGAGAAGAAGCTGGAGGAGCTCGAATCGCTCGACTACACCAAGAGCGTGACGGTCGCGGGCCAGACCACCGTCTTCGTCTACTTGCGCGATTCGACCAAGGCGGCGGACGTGAAGCCGACTTGGGTCCGCGTCCGCAACATGATCGCGGACATCAAGGGCGATTTCCCGCAAGGCGTGATCGGACCCGGCTTCAACGACCGCTTCGGCGACGTCTTCGGCAATGTCTATGCTTTCACCAGCGACGGCCTCAGTCAGCGGCAGCTTCGCGACCAGGTCGAGGATATCAGGGCCAAGGTGCTGACCGTGCCCGATGTCGGCAAGGTCGATATTCTCGGTGCGCAGGATGAGGTCATCTACCTCGAATTCTCCACCCGCAAGATCGCCGCCCTCGGCCTCGACGTCCACGCCATCATGAATTCGCTGCAGGGCCAGAACGCGGTGGCGCCCTCCGGCGTGTTCCAGGAAGGGCCGGAGCGGATCAGCGTCCGTGTGAATGGCCAGTTCACGTCGGAGGCGAGCCTGAAGGCGGTCAATTTGCGCATCAACGACCGCTTCTTCCCGCTGACCGATGTTGCGACCGTCACGCGCGGCTACGCAGATCCGCCGTCTACGCTGTTTCGATACAACGGTGAGCCCGCCATCGCGCTCGCGATCGGCATGAAGTCCGGAGCCAACCTGCTCCAGTTCGGCGAAGCGCTGAAGCAGGAGATGACGAAGATCATCGCCGACCTGCCGATCGGCGTCGGCGTCCACCTCGTGGCCGATCAGCCCGTCGTGGTCGAGCATGCGGTTTCTGGCTTCACCGAAGCACTGTTCGAGGCCGTGATCATCGTGCTCGGCATAAGCTTCCTGAGCCTCGGCTTGCGGGCCGGCCTCGTCGTGGCGATTGCCATCCCGCTCGTGCTCGCGATCACTTTCGTCGTGATGGCCTATTGCGGCATCTCGCTGCAACGCATTTCGCTGGGAGCCCTGATCATCGCGCTCGGCCTCCTGGTCGACGACGCGATGATCGCGGTCGAAATGATGGTGGCGCGGCTCGAGATCGGGGATCCCCTCGAAAAGGCGGCAACCCACGTCTATACGTCCACCGCGTTCCCGATGCTGACGGGGACGCTGGTCACCGTCGCCGGATTCATCCCGATCGGGCTCAACAGCAGCAACGCCGGCGAGTTCACCTTCACCCTGTTCGTGGTGATCGCGGTCTCGCTGATCGTCTCGTGGCTCGTGGCCGTGTTGTTCACCCCGCTGCTCGGCGTCACCATCCTTCCTGCGAAGCTGAAGGGACATCACGAGCAGAAGGGCCGCGTGGGGCAGCTATTCGCGCGCCTGCTGCTGTTCTGCATGCATCATCGCTGGAGCACCATCGCGATGACGGCCGGCGCCTTCGGGCTCGCCTTGTTCGGCTTGCAGTTCGTGCAGCAGCAGTTCTTCCCGTCCTCGGACCGCGCCGAGCTCGTGATTGATTGGAACCTGCCGCAGAACGCTTCGATTAGTGAGACCAACACGCAGATGGCGCGCTTCGAACGCGAGCAGCTGCAGGACAACGATTCGGTCGAGCATTGGTCGACCTATGTCGGCACCGGTGCGCCGCGATTCGTGCTGTCGTTCGATCTGCAGACCGCCAACGCCTGGTTCGGCCAGCAGGTGATCGTGACCAAGGGCGGAATCGCTGCACGCGACCGTCTTAAGGCGCAGTTCGAGGATTACTTGAGGAAGACCTTCCCGGGCACCGACACCTACGTCAAGCTGCTCGAGGTCGGCCCGCCCGTGGGACGTCCGGTGCAATACCGCCTGAGCGGCCCCGACATCGCCGAGGTCCGCAATCTCTCGCAGAAGCTCGCCGGCGTCATCAGCAGCAGTCCTGACCTCGGCAATGTGGTGTTCGACTGGATGGAGCCGGCGCGCGTCGTCAAGGTCGATGTGCTCCAGGACAAGGCGCGCCAGCTCGGCGTCACCTCGGAAGACATCGCCACCACGCTGAACTCCGTGCTCCAAGGCTCGCCGGTCACGCAGGTGCGCGACAGCATCTATCTCGTCAACGTCACGGGACGCGCGACCGCGCCGGAGCGCGCCTCGATCGACACGTTGCGCGACCTGCAGATGACCGGGCTCGGCGGCCAATCCGTGCCGCTCGGGGCCGTCGCCAATCTGCGCTACGAGCTGGAGCAGCCCACCATCTGGCGTCGCGCGCGAATCCCGACGATCACGCTGAAGGCCGCCGTGGTCAGCAACGTTCAGCCGAAGACGGTCGTCGACCAGCTCGCGCCGAAGGTGGCGGAATTTGCCAAGCAGCTGCCCGCGGGCTACGCGATCAAGATTGGCGGCTCAGTCGAGGAAAGCGTCAAGAGCCAGGGGCCGATCATCGCGGTCGTGCCCCTGATGCTGTTCGTCATGGCCACGGTGCTGATGGTGCAGCTGCAAAGCTTCTCACGCCTGTTCCTGGTGTTCGCGGTCGCGCCGCTTGCATTGATCGGCGTCGTCATGGCCATGCTGCCGAGCGGCGCGCCGCTTGGCTTCGTCGCCATCCTCGGCGTGCTCGCCCTCATCGGCATCCTGGTCCGAAACTCCGTGATCCTGATCGTGCAGATCGAGGATCTGAAGAAAGAGGGCAGGCCCGCCTGGGATGCGGTGGTGGAAGCAACCGAGCATCGCATGCGGCCGATCCTGCTCACTGCCGCCGCGGCAAGTCTCGCGCTCATTCCGATCGCGCGCGAGATTTTCTGGGGCCCGATGGCCTATGCCATGATGGGCGGCATCATCGTCGGCACGCTGCTGACGCTGCTGTTCCTGCCGGCGCTGTATGTCGCGTGGTTCAGGATTCATCCAGAGTTCAGCGATGAAGCATCGACTCCGGAAATCATGGTAGGAGCGTGCGGTGCTGCTTCGCCGAAGCCTTTTGCCGGGCATGGCGCGCCAGCCCCTGTTCCGGAACCGGCTGACGGTTGACCATCAGCGGCTCCGATTCTCCTATTATGCGCCTGTTTTGCCCGACGGAGCAAGTCTATTTCTTAAAAACAGAAAAACACCAGCTGCCGACCAGGGGTCGCTACTGTGCATGGGGTTGTTTTCGACATTTGTCGTCGGGCGGCGAGTCGGGTCCTCGACCGGCCTCAGCTATCCACCTTCAGCGCGGCGATGAAGGCTTCCTGCGGGATGTCGACCTTGCCGAACTGCCGCATCTTCTTCTTGCCTTCCTTCTGCTTCTCCAGAAGCTTGCGCTTGCGCGTGATGTCGCCGCCGTAGCATTTCGCGGTGACGTCCTTGCGCAGCGCGCGCACGGTCTCGCGCGCGATCACCTTGCCGCCGATCGCCGCCTGGATCGGGATCTGGAACATGTGCGGCGGGATCAGCTCCTTCATCTTCTCGACCATGGCGCGGCCGCGCCCTTCGGCGCGGGTGCGGTGGACCAGCATCGAGAGCGCATCGACCGGCTCGGCGTTGACCAGGATCTGCATCTTGACGAGATCGGCCGGCTTGTAGTCGGTGAGATGATAGTCGAACGAGGCGTAGCCCTTGGAGACCGACTTGAGGCGATCGTAGAAGTCGAACACGACTTCGTTGAGCGGCAGGTCGTATTTCACCATGGCGCGGGCGCCGACGTAGGTCAGCTCCTTCTGCGAGCCGCGGCGGTCCTGGCACAGCTTCAGCACGCTGCCGAGATATTCGTCGGGCGTGAGGATCGTCGCCTCGATCCAGGGCTCCTGGATCTCCTCGATCTTCACCACGTCGGGCATGTCGACCGGGTTGTGGATCTCGAGCTCGGTGCCGTCGGTGAGCTTCATCTTGTAGATGACGCTCGGCGCCGTCGCGATCAGGTTGAGATCGAATTCGCGCGACAGCCGCTCCTGGATGATCTCGAGGTGGAGCAGGCCGAGGAAGCCGCAGCGGAAGCCGAAGCCGAGCGCGGCGGAGGTTTCCATCTCGAAGGAGAAGCTGGCGTCGTTCAGCCGCAGCTTGCCCATCGCGGCGCGCAGCGTTTCGAAATCGTCGGCATCGACAGGGAATAGGCCGCAGAACACCACGGGGATCGCCGGCTTGAAGCCGGGCAGCATTTCCGTCACCGGCTTCCTGTCGTCGGTGATGGTGTCACCGACGCGGGTGTCGGCGACTTCCTTGATCGCGGCGGTGATGAAGCCGATCTCGCCGGGGCCGAGCTCGTCGACCTGCTGCATCTTTGGTGTGAAGAAGCCGACGCGCTCGACGTCATAGGCTGCGCCCGTGCCCATCATGCGCACGCGCTGGCCCTTCTTCATGGTACCGTCGACGATGCGCACCAGCACGACGACGCCGAGATAGACGTCGTACCAGCTGTCGACCAGCAGCGCCTTCAAGGTCGCGTCGCGATCGCCCTTCGGCGGCGGCAGGCGGGTGACGATGGCTTCCAGCACGTCGGGAATGCCGAGGCCGGTCTTGGCCGAGATCATCACCGCGTCGGAGGCGTCGATGCCGATGACGTCCTCGATCTGTTGCTTGACCTTCTCCGGCTCGGCGGCCGGCAGGTCGACCTTGTTCAGGACGGGGACGATCTCGTGGTTGTTGTCGAGCGCCTGGTAGACGTTGGCGAGCGTCTGCGCCTCGACGCCCTGGCTGGCGTCGACCACGAGCAGGGAACCTTCGCACGCCGCCAGCGACCGCGAGACCTCGTAGGCGAAGTCGACATGGCCCGGCGTGTCCATCAGGTTGAACACGTAATCCTTGCCGTCCTTGGCGCGGTACTGCAGGCGCACCGTCTGCGCCTTGATGGTGATGCCGCGCTCGCGCTCGATGTCCATGGAATCGAGCACCTGCTCCTTGCCCGCCATTTCGCGGTCGGAGAGGCCGCCGGTCATCTGGATCAGGCGGTCGGCCAGCGTCGATTTGCCATGGTCGATATGGGCGACGATGGAGAAATTGCGGATGTTGGAAATGGGGACGGTCGTCATGGGCGCGGGATACCACTCACATCCCCGTGCGGCAACCATATTGCTGTAATTTCAGGGCCTTTCTTCACGCCAAGCTGATTCCACCGGGCCCTAAAACGCGCTACGCAACGCCGATGTCAACGACCTCGATCTCTTCCGCCCGAACGCGGGTAAAACCCCGGGTGAGCTTCGACCGCTTCCGGGCCTGGCTGGTCGCCTACGCGACCGCCCCCTCGGCACGGCTCTGGCTGGTGATCCAGCTCGCCATCCTGCATGCGGTGATCTGGACCTTCATCCTGATCAATCTGAAGGCCGCGCAGGACGTTCACATGGACGTCGCAGAAGCCTACGGCTGGGGCCAGAAATTCCTGTGGGGCTACGGCAAGCATCCGCCACTGTCGGGCTGGATCGCGGGGCTGTGGTTCAGGGTCTTCCCGGCGGCGGACTGGGCGACCTATGCGCTCGCGATGGCGACGGTCAGCACCGGCATGGTGATCTGCTGGCTGGTGGCGATGCGCGTGGTGGATGCGCGGCGCGCGTTCCTGGTCGTGGTGATGGTCGCGCTCTACCCGATCTTCAATTTCAAGGGCTTCAAGTACAACCCCGATCTGCTTCAGCTGGTCACGCTGCCGCTCGTCGTACTCGCTTATCTCAACGCCTTCGAGAAGCGGAGCTGGCAGTCGGGCATCTGGCTCGGGCTTGCCGGCGCGCTGGCGCTGATGACGAAGTATTGGGTGCTGACGATGATCGGCGCCATCGGCCTTGCTGCGCTGATCCATCCTGAGCGGACGAAATTCCTGTTGTCGCCGGCGCCCTGGGTCGCGATCGCGACGATGGTGCTGGCGATGATTCCGCACATCGTCTGGCTTGCGGACGCGCATTTCGTGCCGCTGACCTATGCCGGCGATACCTACAGCCTCGAGGATGCCAGTGAGGTGCGGCAGCTGGTGTTCGGCTATGTGCTGCACAATGCCGCTTTGCTCGCGCTGCCGGTGGCGCTCGCCGCGCTCGCGATGGCGTGGGTGCCGCCGTGGCTGACGCTGCTCATGCGCGCCCCCTCGCGCATCGTCACGCGAGCCTGGGCACGTGGGGTCAATCCGGGCATCGATGTTTCGCAGGCGCGCAACATCTGGATCGTCCAGCTCATCGTTGCAGTCGGACCGCCGCTCGGCGCGCTCGCCTTCAGCATCTACATGAAAACCGATTGGGGCATCTCGCTGTTCTTCCTGGTGCCGCTCGCGCTGGTCGCGATCCCGGCGTTGCGGGTGCAGAGCGCGGTGTTGTTCAACATCACCGCGATCTGGTTCGTGCTCAGCGTCGCGACGCTTGCGGCTTCACCCTGGATCGCCGCGCGCGAGATGGCAGCGAACACCGGCAATACCGCGACCTATGGCGCGCGCTCGGAGCTGGCGCGCGAGCTGACCCAGGCCTGGCACACGCGCTTCGCCTCGCGCTGGGCGATCGTCGCCGGCACCATGGAATCGATCCAGCCGATGGTGTTCTACAGCCCCGACCATCCGGCCGCGTTCACGCCGAACGAAGCTTGGTCCTCCGGGCTGACGTCACTCGATGACGTCAAGACGTACGGCTTCATCGGCGTGTTCGATCCGACCGACGGCCGATTGCCGGCGTTCGAAAAATGGGTGTCGGAGATCGCGCCGAACGCCGAGCGCATGGTGATGACGACGCGCCGCTTCACCCACGGCAAGGCCGGCCCGTCAATGACGTGGAACATCTACATCGCCCCGCCGGCGAAGTGACCGAGGGACCTAAACGCCTTCCTCGTTGAATTTGCTTTCAACGAGCTCGGTGATCGCCGCGAGCGCGGCTTCCGCATCTGCGCCGGCGGCGGCGACGGTGATCGTCGTGCCGGGTCCTGCAGCCAACATCATCAGGCCCATGATCGAGGTGCCGCCGACGGTTTCGCCGCCGCGCGTCACCCACACCTGCGCCTCGAAGCGCTCGACCGCCTGGACGAATTTCGCCGAGGCGCGCGCATGCAGGCCGCGCTTGTTGATGATCAGGAGCTCCTTGGAGATCGCGCCCGCGGGCACGCCAGTCCCCGCTTGTGGCGCGTCGTCGCTCATTTGCCGGCGAGCACGCGGCTGGCGATGGTGACGTATTTGCGGCCGGCCTCCTGCGCCATCGCGATCGCGTCGGGCAGCGGACGCTCCTCGCGCACCTTGGCGAGCTTCACCAGCATGGGCAGGTTGATCCCCGCGAGCACCTCGACCTTGGGTCGGCTCATGCAGGAAATTGCGAGGTTGGACGGCGTGCCGCCGAACATGTCGGTGAGGATCGCAACGCCGTCGCCGGAATCGACGCGGTTAACCGCCTCGATGATGTCGCTTCGGCAGAGATCGGAATCGTCTTCGGCACCGATCGTTATCGCTTCGATTTGCTTTTGTGGGCCCATGACATGTTCAAGCGCTGCCTTGAATTCGTCGGCAAGGCGCCCGTGGGTCACAAGTACTAGACCAATCATCGGAAAACTCCCGCGGGCGCTTTTGGTGCACCGCACGAACGCGCCACTTTGACCATCCAGAGCCCCCGCGCAAGAGGGGATGTTGCGTATCTCCCTGAATCTAGACGGATGGATGAGGGGAGCTGCGCCGGTCTACTCGGTCGCGAGTGTGGGGTTCATATGGTTACCATTTCCCTTCAAACAATCGGCGGAAGGGTTAGTGGGAGGTTAACTCTTGGTAGTGGTCAAGGCGGCGACAACCAACGGGAGCGGTAAATAGTCGCGGCTGACAGGGATTCGCGGTATTTCGACACCAAAAATGGCTGTTTTCAGCGATTCCGGCGGCGGCAGGCGTTCGGCGTCGCCGGCAACCAGATCAACCACCAGGCCGACCGTCGCATGCTCCACAAAGTCGCAGCGGCGGATTCCGAGCCCCCGAATCTCGATCAGCCCGGCCAGGCGCGGGACGGGACGAACCACAATTTCATCGCCGACTGTCGCCAGATGGACACGGTCGTCGCCGACCAGGATGGCGCTTCCGATCACGCCGGATCGGCCCGCCATGATCAAATCGAAGGCAAGGCGCGACTTGCCGGAGCCCGAAGGCCCGCGGATCAGCACCGCCAGGGGCCCGACCTTGACTGCGGAGGCGTGCACGCTCGGGCCGCCATCCTTCGAACTGCCGTCGCTCATAGCGCCGGCAGCCTCACCACGAAACGCGCGCCAGCGACCGTCGGCGCGCCGTCTTCGTCTGCGGGGCCAGCGCGATTCTCGGCCCAGATGCGTCCGCCATGAGCGTCGACGATCTGCTTCGAAATCGAGAGCCCGAGGCCGGAATTCTGGCCAAAGCCCTGATGCGGCCGGTCGGTGTAGAAGCGCTCGAAGATGCGCTCCAGCGCGTCGTCGCGAATGCCGGGGCCGTCATCGTCGACCACGATCTCGATCTCGCCGCGGACTCGGCGGCAGGTGAGGCGCACCTTGCTGCCGGCTTCCGAAAACGACTGCGCGTTGGAGAGCAGGTTGGAGACCACCTGCCCAAGCCGCGAATCATGGCCGCTGACGGCGAACGTGTCGGTCGGGCTCCGGCCCTCGAAGCGCGCCTCGACGGCGACGTCGTGGCCGAGCTTCGTTTCGTTGGCGACCGCAACCAGCGTGCCGAGGAGCCGCCTGAGATCGACCGGGATCGCATCCTGCCGCTGCAATTCGGCGTCGAGCCGGCTCGCATCCGAAATGTCCGAGATCAGCCGGTCGAGCCGCTTGACGTCATGCTCGATCACTTCGAGCAGGCGCGCGCGGCTGTTCTCGTTGCGCGCCAGCGGCATCGTCTCGACCGCGGAGCGCAGCGAGGTCAACGGGTTCTTCAGTTCGTGGGCGACGTCGGCGGCGAACATCTCGATCGCTTCGATTCGCTTGTAGAGCGCGCTGGTCATGTCACGCAGCGCGCCCGAGAGATGGCCGATCTCGTCGCGGCGACGCGTGAAGTCCGGAATTTCGACACGGCTCTTGATGCGCCGGCGAACACGTTCGGCGCTGTCTGCAAGCCGGCGCACGGGCCCTGCGATCGTGCTCGCAAGCAGCAGCGACAGCATGATCATGACGGCGGCAGCGACGCCGCCGACTTTCAGAATCGCGAGGCGCTCGGCCGTGACCATCTGATCGATCTCGTCGCCTTGGGTCGACAGCATCAGCGCACCGTGGATGGCGCGCGCCCGCTGCACCGGAACCGCGACGGAGACGATCACCTCGCCGCGCGAATTGACGCGCACCATCGAGCGCTTCTGGCCCTGGAGCGCATCGGCTACTTCGACATAGCCCTTGCCGTTCTCGCGGCCGAGTTCGCGATAGAGCGGCAGATCGCCGCGATTGAGCCAGGTCCGCACCGGGACCATGATGCGTTCGGCCAGCCCCGGCTTTTCCGACAGCGGCGGCAGCGGAAAGCCCCGAACACTGTCGAGATCACGGCTGTCGAGCAGCACGCTGCCGTTGGGATCGAAAATCCGCGCGCGGGTCTTGGTCGGCGAGATCAGCGTGCTCAACACCGGCGCAACGCGCTCGGGATTGATCGGGAAATCCAGCGAATCATCCATTCCGCCGTAGCTCTCGCCCAGCTTCAGGTCGAGCAGCTTCTCGGGGTCGACGGTGATCGCATTGGTCTGGACCGTCGCCGAGGCGCCGATCGCGCCGGCGATGATCTCGGCCTGCACCAAAAGGCTCTGCGCGCGCGCGTCGATCAGGCCGGCGCGGAACTGCGACAGATACAGGATGCTCGCAACGAGGGCGACAAGGCCGGCGAGGTTGAGCGAGACGATGCGGCGGGTTAGGCTGGAGAAGGACAGCGCGAAGAAGAACTGCCCGGCGCGCTTGAGCCAGTTCAGCGGTCCCCAGCCCTTCGCAACAGGCTTCTCCCCATGATCCAGGGCGCCGTGGGATGCGGTCTCCTCGGCGTTCGAACTCGGATCAGGCTGCGTTCGGTCAAGCAATGCTTACGCCCGCGTTAGGACGGCTCGTGCGACGGTCACTGTATCCTAGAGCATGATCCGGAAAAGTGTGCAGCGGTTTTCCGAAAGATCATGCTCAACAATAAACTGAAGCACGCCTGCGCTTCAGAGCATGTCCGGTTCTGATGGAATCAGAACCGGCGCAAACCCTCATCTGCTGTGAAGGCGCGTTGCGCCTCAGGCTTCCTTGAAGCGGTAGCCGACACCGTAGAGCGTCTCGATCATTTCGAACTCGTTGTCGACCACCTTGAACTTCTTGCGCAGCCGCTTGATGTGGCTGTCGATGGTGCGGTCGTCGACATAGACCTGGTCGTCATAGGCGGCGTCCATCAGCGCGTTGCGGCTCTTGACCACGCCGGGCCGGGTCGCCAACGCCTGAAGGATCAGGAATTCGGTGACCGTCAGCGTCACCGGCTCGTTCTTCCAGGTGCAGGTATGCCGTTCCGGATCCATGCGCAGCAGGCCGCGGTCGAGCGCCTTGGCGTCGTTCTCCTTCGGAGCGACAGTCGGATCCTTCGGCGCCGAGCGGCGCAGCACCGCCTTGACGCGTTCGACGAGGAGGCGCTGCGAGAACGGTTTGCGGATGAAATCATCCGCGCCCATCTTGAGACCGAACAGCTCGTCGATCTCTTCGTCCTTGGAGGTCAGGAAGATGACCGGCAGGTCGGACTTTTGGCGCAGCCGGCGCAGCGTCTCCATGCCGTCCATGCGCGGCATCTTGATGTCGAGGATGGCAAGATCGGGCTGGGTAGTACGAAAACCGTCAAGCGCGGAGGCGCCGTCGGTGTAGGTCATGATGCGGTAGCCTTCGGCTTCCAGCGCGATCGAGACGGATGTGAGAATGTTGCGGTCGTCGTCGACCAAAGCGATTGTGGGCATGAGCCTCTGCTTTCTGCTTTCCGTTTGGGTCGTGGCTTAAACGGCGAGCAATCCAGTGATGCGCCGCATACATGGGTGCCGAATTTGGCGTTCGAACCTTGTCACCGAGCAATGCAAGCTGGGCTGAAGTGTGACCAAGTTCCACGAAACACGGCGGATTCGCCGCATATCGACCCATAACCGGGCTCGGGTTTACCCGAAAAAAGGCCCGCTTTGCAACCACCTGAGCCGAGAAAGCCGATGCAACCGACCCCCGATTTCACCCCCGCAAAGCTCGCCAAGTCGCTGCTGAGGCGGTCACGGCAGGGGGCACTCGCAACCCTCATGCCCGGCAGCGGTGACCCCTATTGTTCCCTGGTCAATCTGGCGAGCCACCCTGACGGCTCGCCGATCCTGCTGATCTCGCGGTTGGCCGTCCATACCAGGAACATCCTCAGCGATAACAGGGTTTCCCTGATGCTGGACGAGCGCGCCGCCGGCGATCCGCTGGAGGGCGCCCGGATCATGCTGTCGGGCCGGGCCGAGCAGGACGATAAAGAGAAGGAGCTGCTGCAGCGGCGGTATCTTAATGCCCATCCCTCGGCCGAAGCCTTTGTCTCATTTGGGGATTTCTCGTTTTTTCGGATCCGCCCCACGGGAACCCATCTGGTCGCCGGTTTCGGCCGAATCGTCGACCTCAAACCGGAGCAGTTCCTCACTGACCTCACCGGGGCCGGGGACCTGCTGGCGGCGGAGGAGGGCGCGGTCGAGCACATGAATGCCGATCATCGCGATGCCATGGGCCTTTACGCAACCGGACTGCTCGGCGCGGCCGCGGGCGACTGGCGCTGCACCGGCTGCGACCCGGAAGGTCTCGACATGCAGGATGGCCAGACCGCACTGCGGCTGGATTTTCCGGAGCGGGTGACTGATGGCGCGGCGTTGCGCAAGATGCTGGTCCGCCTGGCCGGCGAAGCGCGCGCCACGATCGACCCGACGCCCTGACTGACTGCGACAAATTGAACGTCGCCTTCCATCGCTGCGACCCAAGATCGTGATCGGTCCGAGGTAGCAGCGAGGGTTCATGACACATCGTTTGGCATTGGCTGCAAGCCTGGCGCTCGCGATCGCCGCGTCGCCTGCCACGCCAAGTCTCGCCCAGAAGGGCGATCTCTCCGGGCAGAGCGCGCGGATCAATGCGCTTAGAACGGCCGGGAAATATGCCGAAGCGCTCCCATTGGCGCAGGCCATGGTGGCCTCGCTCGAGAAGACCAGCAACAACCGTGATCTTGCCGCGGCGCTCAACAACCTCGCCCAGATCCAAGCCGACCAGGGACACGACGATCAGGCCGAGCCGATTTACAAGCGCGCGATCGCACTGATGGAGAAGGGCATCGGCCTCGACAGCGTCGAGATCGCGCCGGTACTGAACAATCTCGCTGCGCTCGATCAGCGGCAGGGCCGCTTCAGCGATGCCGAGCCGCTGTTCAAGCGCGCGCTTGCGATTCGCGAAAAGGCGCTGCCGCGCGAGCATCCCGATGTCGGTCAGTCCCTGAATAATCTGGCCACACTCTATGTGAAGCAGGAGCACTTTTCGGAGGCCGAGCCGCTGTTTCAGCGCGCGCTAGCGATCTTTCAGAAGGTCGGCGGTCCCGAACATCCCGCGGTCGCGACACTCCTGAACAATCTCGGTCAGCTTGATCGCGATCTCGGCCGCGATGCTGATGCCGAAGCGCCGATCAAGCGCTCGCTCGCGATTCGCGAGAAGGTGTTAGGACCGGACCATCCCGACGTCGCGCGATCCCTCAACAATCTCGCCGGTCTCTACGAGCACCAGCAGCGCTATGCCGATGCCGAGCCGCTGTATCGCCGCGCGCTTGCCATCCGCGAGCGTGCGCTGGGTCCGGATCATCCCGATGTCACGACATCGACCAGTAATCTTGCTCATTTCCTCCACGTGTCCGGGCGAACCGCGGACGCGTTGCCGCTCGCGGAAAAGACGCTGGCGAATGATCGCGCGCAATTGCGTGTCGTGCTGCCGGTCCTGTTCGCCGCCCGCCAGCAATCCCTGTTGCCTGGGGACAAGGCTCTGGACGAGGCGCTCGCGGCGATCCAGCGCGGCACGCAATCCTCCGCCGCAACGGCCGTGAACAAGCTCGCAGTGCGGCTTGCGGCCGGCAGCGACCGGCTCGCCGAGTTGGTGCGCAAGGACCAGGACATTGCGGCTGAATCCGAGGCGCTCGACAATGCGATCATCACGGCTGTGTCGAAACCGCCAGCGCAACGCGATGCCATCTCCGAGCAGCGCAGCCGCTCGCGGATCGCAGCGATTGCAAGCGAGCGCACCAGCTTGCAGAAGACGCTCGCGGTCGAGTTCCCCGACTACGCCTCGCTCTCCAACCCGCTGCCGCTGGCGGTGAAGGATGTGCAGTCGCTGCTGTCGGCTGACGAAGCCATGGTGCTCTATTCGGTCGTCGACAAGCGCAGCTATGTCATCGCCATCACGCGCGACGGCGCCGACTGGAAGGAGATCCCGCTTGGCGCGGACGCGATGGCGCAGAAGGTCAGTTCGTTTCGCCGAGGTCTCGATGTCGGCAAGGCGCGCGAGGGCTCCGGCAGATCAGGTCTGTTTGATCTCGCGCTCGCCAACGAGCTCTACGTTGCGCTGCTCGGCCCGGTCGAGGCGCCGGTCAAGGACAAGCGCAGCCTGCTCGCGGTGCCGTCGGGCGCGCTGACGGCGTTGCCGTTTCATCTGCTCGTCACGGAGCCTCCGCAAGCTGCGATCCCCGATACGCTCGAGGGCTATCGCAGCGCCGCCTGGCTGCCGCGGCGGCAGGCCGTCTCCGTGCTGCCGTCGGTGGTCAGCCTGAAATCGCTGCGCGCCTTTGCGCGGAAGGACGAGGGCGTCAAGCCGATGACCGGCTTTGGCGATCCCGTGTTCAACCCCGCTCAGGAGGGCCCGGCTGATCGTCGCGCTATGAGCGGCAAGGTCGCCGCGCGAAACATTGCGACATCGGCCTATACGGATTTCTGGCGCGGCGCGGGCGTCGATCGCGCACGGCTTGCGCAGGCGCTGCCGCAACTCCCGGATACCGCGGACGAGCTGAATGCCGTGGCGAAGGACGTCGGTGCTGGAGATGCCGACATCCATCTCGGCCGCGATGCCAGCGAAGCGACGCTCAAGCGTGCAGCCCTTGCTCAATACAGCATCATCTACTTTGCAACGCACGGCCTCGTCGCCGGCGATATCAAGGGGGTGGGCGAGCCGTCGCTCGCGCTCTCCATTCCCGAACAGCCTTCCGAACTGGATGATGGTTTGCTCACCGCGAGCGAAGTTGCGCAGCTCAAGCTCAATGCAGATTGGGTCGTGCTGTCGGCTTGCAACACGATCGCCGGCGACAAGCCCGGCGCCGAGGCCTTGTCGGGACTTGCCCGCGCCTTCTTCTATGCCGGCGCGCGTGCGCTCCTGGTCTCGCATTGGGCCGTTGATTCGGAAGCTGCTACGCGCTTGACCACGTCGACTTTCGATCTGCTCAAAAGCGAACCAGAAATCGGCAGAGCCGAAGCCCTGCGGCGCGCGATGTTAACGTATGTTGATGACGCATCGTCGCCCCGCAATGCCTACCCCGCGATGTGGGGAGCGTTCGCGCTCGTTGGCGAAGGTGCGATACGATGAAGCGGCGCAGCATTGTGCGTCGCAAAACGTGTGATAACGCCGAAACCGCCGTTTGGTTGCGCGATCATGGGTGATTTTTGCATAGGCCTTATCGACGCTGATATGCGCGACGTTTGGCGCGGTCCTTGAATAAACCAATTCCTGCGGGATCAGCTTGGCAACGCCAGCGTTCACCATTATTAGGTCGTCCAGCCGAGGCCGGACGGCCTATAATTCACGGTGACCGCGAAGGCGCCAGAGCTGGTTGCGCTTGATGTCGCGGGTTCTAGGAGGATATTTCGTGCAAGAGACGGGCGTGCGCAACGGTGCCTTCGGCGCCGACAAATTCGGCTTAAAGAATCTCAAACGGGTTCACTGGAATCTCGGCGCGCCGCAGCTCTACCAATATTCGCTCGCTGCGGGCGAGGCGGTGCTATCCGCCGATGGCGCACTCTGCGCCGACACCGGCGAATTCACGGGCCGCAGCCCGAAGGACAAGTTCACGGTTCGCGATGCCACCACCGACAAGAAGATGTGGTGGGCCGGCAACCAATCGATCACCGCAGAGCAGTTCGAGACGCTCTATCAGGACTTCCTCAAGCACGCCGAGGGCAAGAGCCTGTTCGCGCAGGATCTCTACGGCGGCGCCGATCCGGCCTACCGGATCAAGACGCGTGTCTTCACCGAGCTCGCCTGGCACTCGCTGTTCATTCGCACGCTGCTCATTCGTCCCGAGGCGATCGAGCTGTCGACCTTCGTGCCGGAGCTCACGATCATCGACATGCCGAGCTTCCGTGCCGATCCCAAACGTCACGGCTGCCGTTCGGAGAACGTCGTTGCGATCGATTTCGCCCGCAAGATCGTCCTGATCGGCGGGTCTTATTATGCCGGCGAGATGAAGAAGTCGGTCTTCACCACGTTGAACTACTATCTGCCCGAGCGCGGCGTGATGCCGATGCACTGCTCGGCCAATGTCGGCGCCAAGGGCGACACCGCGATCTTCTTCGGGCTCTCCGGCACCGGCAAGACCACGCTGTCGGCCGATCCGAACCGCACCCTGATCGGTGATGACGAGCACGGCTGGGGCCCGAACGGCGTGTTCAATTTCGAAGGCGGCTGCTACGCCAAGTGCATCAAGCTCTCGCAGGAAGCCGAGCCGCAGATCTATGCGGCGTCGACGCGGTTCGGTGCGGTGCTCGAGAACTGCGTGCTCGACGAAGACACCCGCGTGGTCGATTTCGACGACGGCTCAAAGACCGAGAACACCCGGTCGGCCTATCCGCTCGACTTCATCCCGAACGCCTCGCGCACCGGCCGGGCGCCGCAGCCGAAGAACGTGGTGATGCTCGCTGCCGATGCCTTCGGCGTGCTGCCGCCGATCGCCAAGCTGTCGCCGGCGCAGGCGATGTATCATTTCCTCTCCGGCTACACCGCGAAGGTCGCCGGCACCGAGCGCGGCCTCGGCAACGAGCCGCAGCCGGAGTTCTCGACCTGCTTCGGCTCGCCCTTCCTGCCGCTCGACCCATCCGTCTACGGCAACATGCTGCGCGACCTCATCGCCCAGCACAATGTCGATTGCTGGCTGGTCAATACCGGTTGGACCGGCGGCAAGTACGGCGTCGGCAGCCGCATGCCGATCAAGGTGACCCGCGCGCTGCTCACCGCCGCGCTCGACGGCTCGCTTCGCAACGTCGAATTCCGCACCGACAAGTATTTCGGGTTCGCAGTTCCGACCGCGCTGCCGGGCGTGCCGAGCGAAATCCTCAACCCGGTCAACACCTGGAAGGACAAGGACGAGTTCGACAAGACCGCCCGCGCGCTGGTCGGCATGTTCCAGAAGAACTTTGCCAAGTTCGAGGCTCAGGTCGATGCCGAAGTTCGCGCCGCCGCGCCCGACGTGAAGCTGGCGGCGGAGTGAGGGCGCGGATCGGTTCGAATGCAAAAGGGCGGCCGCGAGGCCGCCCTTTCCTGTTTGTGGCTGCCTCCTTCTCCCCTTGTGGGAGAAGGTGGCGCGAAGCGTCGGATGAGGGGTTCTCTCTGCGAACTCGACGAAGTTTATCGCGCGGAGAACCCCTCATCCGTCTCGTCGCTTCGCGACGAGCCACCCTCTTCCGCAAGGGGAGACTGGAAGAAAGCTACGCCTTGTAATACGCGATCTGCGTGCTCGTCGCGAGCAGCCTGCCGTTCGGCGACCACAGCTCGGCGTTCTGGTCGGCGTAGCTCTTGTGCATGATCTTCGAGTCCGCCGTCGCCAGTACGCGCGTGATGTTTTCGCTGGCGAGCTCTTCACTGTCGGTGTGGAAATACGTCGTCAGTGACACCGTGCCGAACGGCACCAGTTCGCGCCGTGCGTGAAAGATGCGGCCGAAGAAAGCGTCCGACATCGACATCAGCGACAGCATGTCCAGCTTGCGCGGCTCACGATCGCTGATCCAGATCTTCGAATAGGTGCTGGCGGGTTCGGCATGCGGCGGGCCGATCCGCATCTCGCCCTCGACGAAGCGGAATTCATACTGGTTGGCCCAGGAGGCCGCGATCTTCGGGAACGGCAGCGTCGCTTCGAACGGCTTTGCGCCAGGATATTGCGCGACCCTGTGTTCCCAGGACGGCCGCCGCTCGGCGAATACAGCGGCGGCGAGCGTCGCGACTTCGCCGCCGCCCTGCGACAGTTCGACGCTCCAGTGCTGGCTGGAGCGGTTGCCCTTCACCAGCCGGACGTCGAGATCGAACGGACCCTTCGCAATCGGCGCGCAGTAATTGACGGTCAGCGCCAGCGGATCGCCGGCGCGTTCCGGATGGTCGATCAGCGCGCGCAAAATGGTCGCGGCGGTGGCGCCGCCGAACGGGCCGACAAAGGCCCAGTAATCGTCGCTGGTGTGCCCCTGCCAACTGCTGTCACCCGCGGTGATGCGCGTGGCGTCGTCGAAGGGGTGCGGGAGCTTGGCGTGCATTGTCGTCCTCGGCGTCACCGACGCCGCTTTGGGGATGATGAAGATCATATCATCATTCCTGGCGCCTGACGCAATAACGTCGCAGGTAACGCCGCTTCCACTCCGCGGAAAATCAGCCCGCGGCGTCGCGCAAATTCGGCAGCAGCGGCGTGCTCGGATTCACCGGTACGTTCCAGATCTCCTCGGCGTATTCGCGGATGGTGCGGTCGGACGAGAACCACGCCATGCGCGCGACGTTGAGAATGGAGGCGCGTGTCCAGGCCGGGGCCACCTGCCAACGCGCGTCAACCGCACGCTGCGCCTCGTAATAGGAATCGAAATCGGCGCTGACCATGTAATGGTCGAGATAGCGCAGCGCATGCGCGATGGATTCGAAGCGGCCGGGATCGCCTGGCGAGAACTCGCCGGCACCGATCGCGTTGATGGCGCGCTGCAGCTTCGGCGAATTGCGGATCACGTCGGAGGCATCCAGCCCCTGCTTGCGCCGGATCATCACGTCGCCGGCCTCCATGCCGAAGATCGCGATGTTCTCGACGCCGACCTGGTCGCGGATCTCGATATTGGCGCCGTCGAGCGTGCCGATGGTGATGGCGCCGTTGAGCGCCAGCTTCATGTTGCCGGTGCCGGAGGCTTCCATGCCGGCGGTCGAGATCTGTTCGGACAGGTCGGCCGCCGGAATGATCACTTCCGCGAGACTGACATTGTAGTCGGGAAGGAACACGACCTTGAGCTTGCCGCCGATCGAGGGATCGTTGTTGACGATTTCGGCGACGTCGTTGATCAGCTTGATGATCAGTTTTGCGTACTTGTAGCTCGCCGCCGCCTTGCCGGCGAAGATCTTCACCCGCGGCACCCAGTTGCCGTTGGGATCGTCCTTGATCGACTGATACAGTGCGACCGTCTCGATGATGTTGAGGAGCTGGCGCTTGTATTCGTGGATGCGCTTGATCTGCACGTCGAACAAAGCGGTCGGATCGACCTTGATCCCGAGCCGTTCGCCGATCAGGCGCGCCAGCGCCGTCTTGTTGTGAAGCTTGACGCTACGGAATTTCTTCTGGAACTCGACGTCGCTGGCGCGGGACTCGATCTGCGAGAGCTGCGTCGGATCGTCGAGCACGGCATCGCCGCAGACCTCGCGTAACAGGTCTGTGAGCCTCGGATTCGCCAGCATCAGCCAGCGGCGGAAGGTGATGCCGTTGGTCTTGTTGGTGATACGCCCGGGATAGAGATGATTGAGATCGTGGAACACGGTCTCGCGCATCAGGTCCGAATGCATCGCCGAGACGCCGTTGATGCGGTGCGAGCCGACGAAGGCGAGCTGGCCCATGCGGACGCGGCGTCCGCTCTTCTCGTCAATCAGCGAAACCGAGGCGCGGAAATCGATGTCGCCGGGCGCGCGCGCTTCGGCGAGCGCAAGGTGCTGGACGTTGATGCGGTAGATGATCTCGAGATGACGCGGCAACAGCCGCTCGAACAGCTCGACTGGCCAGGTTTCCAGCGCCTCGGGAAGCAGCGTGTGGTTGGTATAAGAGAGGGTGGCGACCGTGATCTTCCAGGCCTCATCCCAGCGGAAATTGTGGAGATCGACGAGGATGCGCATCAGCTCGGTGACGGCGAGGCTCGGATGGGTGTCGTTGAGCTGCACCGCGACCTTGGACGACAGGCTGCGCAGCTGGCCGTCGGAGGCGAGGTGCCGCTTGACCAGATCCTGGAGCGAGGCCGAGACGAAGAAATATTCCTGGCGCAAGCGCAGCTCGCGCCCCGCCGGGCTCTCGTCGTTCGGATAGAGGAATTTGCAGATGGCTTCGGCGCGCGACTGCTCGGCGCTGGCGCTGACATAGTCGCCCATGTTGAAGGCGTCGAGCTTCAAGGGATCGGGCGAGCGCGCCGACCATAGCCGCAGCGCGTTGACGTGCTGGCCACGCCAGCCGACGATCGGCGTGTCATAGGCGATCGCCTGCACGGTCTCGGCTGGGTGCCAGATCGCGCGGTCGCGGCCCTTGTCGTCGATATGCTCGACGCCGCCGCCGAAATTGACGTCGTAGATGACTTCCGGCCGCTGCAATTCCCAGGGATTGCCGAAGCCGAGCCATTCGTCCGGATATTCCTGCTGCCAGCCCTGATTGATGATCTGCCGGAACAGGCCGTAATCGTAGCGGATGCCGTAGCCGATCGCGGGGATCGACAGCGTCGCCATGCTCTCCATGAAGCAGGCGGCGAGACGGCCGAGGCCGCCATTGCCGAGCGCGGCATCCGGCTCGCATTTGCGCAGCTCGGGCAGCGACACGCCGAGATCGCCGAGCGCGACCTCGAAGATCTTGAGCAGCCCCATATTGTTCAGCGCGTCGGTGAAGAGGCGGCCGATCAGGAATTCGAGCGAGAGATAATAGACGCGCTTGCGGCCGGCGTCGTAGCTGTGCTTCTCGACCGTGAGCCAGCGGTGCACGATCCGGTCGCGCAGCGCGAGCGCTGCGGCCTGGTACCAATCGTGCTTGGTCGCCATGCCCGCATCCTTGCCGATAGCAAGGCGCAGCTTCGCCAGGATCGTGCCCTTGATCTCAGCCAGCGCGAGTTCGTCGATGGGCTGGCCGGCCGCGGGCGAATTTGGCTGGAACGATTGATCTTGCAAGGCCGTCACTTCCTGGTCGACAGAAACACCACTGAACCTACGCGTCTTGCCCCTGCACCGGAACCATCGCTGGCGCGGCCATGCACACTGCGCTGGCGCAAAATTATGCAAGGAACGGGCCGCTTTGGAAACCCGGAGCAGCACGGAGGAACGCCGATTTGGTGCTAGAATGAGCACAGATTCAGCCATCACTGTGGAGGAAACGCCCCATGAAACCGCTGCTGCGACTGCTGATCGAAATCACCACGGCTGCGCTGCTGGTCGTCTGTATCACCGCCTCCAGCGCCGCCTTTGCCGCCGGCAAGATGGGGCGCAGTGCCGACGGCCTCAGCTGCGCCGTCTCTCTCCCGCAAAATGCAACACCCGCGCAGCGCTGCGCCGCCATCAAGCGACAATGCGGCGGCAAGTTCTATGCGAGCGCGTGCGGGGACAAGCTGATGTCGGCAGTGAACTGAGGGAGTTGGCGCACCATGACTAATGTCATCCCGGCCGTGGCGGGACGACATTGTGGACTCTCCAGAACAAATTAAGAACACTTTAGCAAGTCTTTGATATATCATTGTGATTCGGCGCATTGCCGACACAACATCTAGGGTCTGACGTCAGTCGCGAGGACTACATGTCCACCATTGCCTTCGATCAATTTGCCCTCACCCGGATCGCCGATTTCGCGCGGTCGCTGTCGCGGCTGCATCAGGCGGCGCGACGCCATGCTGTCGATGACGACCAATTCGACCGCGAGTTCAACGCGGTGTGCCAGTCGATCTGGGGCTACACCATCGACGACATCAGCGACGATCTGTTCGCGCCCGAGGATCATCACTTTCTTGACACGCTGGACGAGGCGCATGCGCGAATCTTCGCGGCCGAGCAGGGTTATGACCTCGTTGGCGATCAGGGCATGCTGACCGACTGGTGGGGGTTCTGCTGGATGATCCTCGCCGGGAAGCGCGGTCTGCTGACGCCGGAGAACCGCGCCGCCGCGCGCGCGGCCATCGAGGAGAAATATCTGGCGGCGCCGAACGTGATTGGGGTGATTATCGGGCCGTGAGGCTCTCTTTTCCGGCATTGCGAGCGTAGCGAAGCAATCCAGAATCTTTCCGTGAAGGGATCCTGGATTGCTTCGTCGTAAGGGCTCCTCGCAATGACAGCTTGGCCCAGGGCCAGGGCCTTAATCCAGTTCCGCCCGCTTCGCCGGTTTCGCCTGTGGCTTCGGCGGCGTCACATCGGGCAGCCTCTCGCGCACGATCTCGGCGGGCGGCGCATCGGCCGCGACCGTTTCCGCCCGCACCGGCGCGACCTTCATTTCGCCGAGCCGGGTGCGGACCTGAGCGGTGAGGCCGGGATAGGAGGCCACAGGAGTGAATTCAGCGGTCTGCTCCTGGCCGAGGCGGACGCCGGTATAGGCGACGAGGCCATCGGTGGTGGCGATGACGTCGCCGGCCTTCAGCGAGGAGTCGAGCGCCAGGTCGACAGGAGCGAGCCCGGCCGGCTCGCGGCCGTTGCAGGTGCAGTCGGCGCGCAGCGCCTTGCGGTAGGCGAACGCGTTCTCGCTGTCGGCGTAGCGCTCGCCGGTCTGGCTATAGGCGCCGTCGATCGAAGAGCCGAAAAACACCTTGGTGGCGCTTGCAGGACAGAAGGCCTGACACATCTGTGCCGGCGAGGCGAGGCCGCGCATCAAGGGAAAATATTTGCCGTCGCAGCTGCGCACGCAGAAGGCGGGTCCGGAGCCGCCGGCCGCTGCCGAGCGGGTCGGCGGCACATATTGCGGTTGAACGGCCGGGTTCTGCTGACCGGTGAAGGGATCGGCGTAGGAATTCGCCTGCTGCGGCACGTCACGCTGCGGCCGCTGCTGCATTCCGCCGAAAAAGAAGTCGAACAGGCCTTCGGCCGAAACGGGGGCCGGAGCTGCGAGCAGCGTGCTTGCGAAAGTGGCGGCCACAAGCATCGCGCGACGCCGCCGGCGCGCATGGGACATGATCGTGCGCAACGCTTACTCCACCCAACGCTACCGAACCGGCTGGGGCCCTCACGGGTCTCAGCACATGATTCACCATAAAGCCGGATGGTAAATGAGGCGTTGAGGATGGCTCGAATGCTGCGCAGCGCACCCGCAGCGAAAGGCTTTAATCCTTCAAAAATTCCGACGCCTTGTACAGCGAGCGGAACGGCAGACCCGCCGCGCCGAAGGTGTCGGTGGCGCCTTCCTCGCGGTCGACCATGGTCAGCACCAGCACGACTTCAGCGCCGGTCTCGCGCACGGATTCCACCGCCTTCATCGCCGAGCCGCCTGTCGTGGTGACGTCCTCGACGATCACGACGCGCTTGCCGGCCAGCGTCTCGCCCTTCGGCAGACCCTCGATCGCGAGCCTGGCGCCATGCTCTTTCGGCTTCTTGCGTACGAAGAAGGCCGCGATCGGATGCCCCTTGATCCAGGAGATCTGCGCCAGCGCGCCGGCCAGCGGCACCGCGCCCATCTCGAGCCCGCCGATGAAATCGAGATTATCGTCCTTCAGCGCCTCATAGGTCAGCTCGGCGAGCAGCGTCGCGCCCTCGGGGTCCAGCATGGTCGGCTTCAGGTTGAAGTAGAAATCGCTCTTGCGGCCCGACGCCAGCGTCACCTCGCCCCGGCCGAAAGAGCGGCGGCGGATGATTTCGAACAGGCGGGCGCGGGAGGCAGATTTCGACACGGTGGTCCCTCAGGGGCGTTCTTGGGAGGTGGCGGAATTTATCCGCGACGGCCGCGACATTCCAGAGGGGGCGTCCCCCGTCAACAGGGATCGGCCATCCCGGTCGGGCGGTTGTGGGGCCGCAACTTTCCGGAGTAGGTGGATGCCCGCTACCTCGGGGAAGGAAACAGGAAATGACCATCGAGCTGTACACCTGGAACACACCGAACGGCCGCAAAATCTCGGTCGCGTTGGAGGAAATGGGCCTGCCCTACAAGGTGGTCCCGGTGAACATCACCAAGGGCGAGCAGATGGACCCTCGGTTCCTCGAGCTCTCCCCCAACAACAAGATTCCCGCGATCCTCGATCCCGAGGGCCCGGACGGCAAGCCCGTCAGCATCTTCGAATCCGGGGCCATCCTGCTTTATCTCGGCGAAAAGACAGGCAAATTCCTGCCGAAATCGTTTGGCGCGCGCATCCCCGTCTACGAATGGCTGATGTGGCAGATGGGCGGTTTCGGCCCGATGCCCGGCCAGGTGCATCATTTCATTGCGCTCGAAAACGAGCAGGACCGCGCCTACGGCCTGAAGCGCTTCATGGCCGAGACCCGCCGGCTCTATGGCGTGCTGGACCGCCGCCTCGAGGGCCGCGACTTCGTCGCCGGCGATCTCTCGGTCGCCGATTTCGCCATTCTGGGCTGGGCCTGGCGCCATCCCCGCCACAAGGTTGATCTGGCCGACTTTCCCAACGTCAAGCGCTGGTACGACGCCCTGATGGCCCGCCCGGCGGTGAGAAGGGGCATGGAGGCGAAGCTGGATTGAGGTGACGGTGTCGTCGCTCGGCTTGACCGGCGACCCAGTACGCCGCGGCGGCTCGATTCAAGCCGCGCTGTCTCGGAGTACTGGATGCCCCGCTTTCGCGGAGCATGACAGTGTGCCCCCTTCACACTTTCCGCGCTTCTACCGCCATCCGCACGGCAAGCCCGGCCAGCACGGTGCCCATCAGCCAGCGTTGCACCAGCATCCAACTCGGCCGGCTTGCCAGGAACAGCGCAATCGATCCCGCGGCGAGCGCGATCATCGCATTGACGCTGACGCTGATCGCGATCTGAATCGCGCCCAATGCCACCGATTGGGTCAGCACGCTGCCGGCTGTGGGGTCGATGAACTGGGGCAGCAGCGCCAGATACAGCATCGCAATCTTCGGATTGAGCAGGTTGGTGACGAACCCCATCGTGAACAATTTCCGCGGGCTGTCGATCGCGAGCTGCTTCACCTGGAACGGCGAGCGCCCACCCGGCTTCATCGCCCGCCAGGCCAGCCACAGCATGTAGCCGGCGCCGGCAAAGCGCAGCGCGTCATATGCAAAGGGAATGGCGAGCAGCAGCGCGGTGATGCCGAATGCCGCGCATAGCATGTAGAACACGAAGCCGAGCGCGACGCCGCCGAGCGAGACGATCCCCGCCGCCGGCCCCTGCGTGATCGAGCGCGAGATCAGATAGATCATGTTGGGCCCGGGCGTGAGCACGAGGCCGAGAGAGACGAGGGCGAAGCCGAGTAGGGCGGAGGTGTGGGGCATGGATGAACCGGTGCGGGAGACGCGTCGATTCTAATATGCGCGGCGCTGAGGGGCCATCACGCAATTGCACGGAGGACAATTGAGTAGGCGTTATCTCACCTCAGTGTCGTCCCGGCGTTCGCCGCCGCCTGATCGAGTGCAGGCGGAGGCAAGAGCAGCCTCAATGCGCCTCGTCCCAGTTCGTGGCCGCGCGGGCGTCGACGTGCAGCGGCACCGACAGCAGTACGGCCGGGAACGGCGCGTCCTGCATGACGTGCTGCACGACGGGAAGCGTCTTTTCGACCTCCGCGTCCGGGACCTCGAAGATCAATTCGTCATGCACCTGGAGCAGCATCTGTGCCGAAAGCTTCTTCTCGGCCAGCGCGTCCTCGACCCGCGTCATGGCGCGGCGGATAATGTCGGCTGCGGTACCTTGAAGTCGCGCGTTGATCGCCGCGCGCTCGTTGAAGGCGCGCACCGAGGCGTTGGAGGCCTTGATATCGGGATAGTGGCACTTGCGGCCGAACAGCGTGGTGACGTAGCCGTGCTGTCGGCAGAAATCGCGCGTCTCGTCCATATAGGCGCGGATGCCGGGGAAGCGCTCGAAATACTTCTTGATGTAGGCCGACGCCTCTTCACGGGCGATGCCGAGCTGGTTGGCGAGGCCGAACGCTGAGATGCCGTAGATGATGCCGAAATTGATCGCCTTGGCGCGGCGGCGGATCTCGCTCGGCATGCCCTTGATCGCCACGCCGAACATTTCCGATGCCGTCATCGCGTGAATATCGAGACCGTCGCGGAACGCCTGCTTCAGCACCGGAATGTCGGCGATCTCGGCCAGCAGCCGCAGCTCGATCTGCGAATAGTCGGCCGAGACGAGCTTGTGCCCCGGCGTTGCGATGAAGGCGCGTCGGATTTTTCGGCCGTCCTCGGTACGGACAGGAATGTTCTGCAGGTTCGGCTCGTTCGAGGACAGGCGGCCCGTCGTGGTTGCGGCCAGCGCGTAAGTGGTGTGCACGCGGTGGGTCTGCGGATTGACATAGGTCGGCAGCGCGTCCGTGTAGGTCGATTTCAGCTTCGAGACCTGGCGCCATTCCAGGATTTTCCGCGGAAAATCGTGGCCCTGCTCGGCGAGCTCGTCGAGCACCTGTGCGGTGGTTGACCACGCGCCTGTCTTGGTCTTGGTGCCGCCAGGCAACCCCATCTTGCCGAAGAGGATGTCGCCGATCTGCTTCGGGCTGCCGACGTTGACCGGCTCGCCGGCGATCTCCTGGATCTCGGCCTCGACGCGCGCCGCCGTCTGGGCGAAGTCGCCTGATAGCCGCGACAGCACTTGGCGGTCGATCGAGATGCCACGACGCTCCATGCGCGCGAGCACCGCGACCAGCGGCCGCTCCAGCGTCTCGTAGACGGTGTTCATGTGCTCGGCGACGAGGCGCGGCTTCAGCACGCGCCAGACCCGCAGGGCGATGTCGGCGCCTTCGGCGGACAGCGGCGCGGCCTTGTCGATCGGCACCTGGTCGAAGGTGATCTTGCCCTTGCCGCTGCCGAGCAGCTCGCTCTCCTTCAGCATGGCATGGCCGAACCAGCGCTCGGACAATGACTCCAGCGCATGCGAGCCGCGGCCGGCATCGAGCACGTAAGAGATCAGCTGCGCGTCGTCGGTGTTGCGCAAGGTGATGCCGTGCTGCGCCAGCATCACGGCGGTGAACTTGAGGTCGAAGCCGATCTTGAGGATGCCCGATGATTCCAGCACCGGCCGCAGCGCCTCGATCGCCTCCGCATGCTTGACCTGGTCGGGCGCGAGACCCGCGTCGAACAAGCCGCCGTCGCCGCCGGATTGCTTGTGCGCCAGCGGGACATAGCAGGCCTCGTTCGGGGCCAGCGCCAGCGCGATGCCGCAGAGATCCGCCTGCATCGGATCGATCGAGTTTCCGCGCAGTTCGATCGCGACATGGCCGGTGTCATGGATCCGTGCGATGAAGGCGTTGAGCTCTTTCAGCGTCTTGATGGCTTGATACTTGCCTCGGTCGACCGGCAGCTTGCGCAGCGCCTCCTCGCGCGCCGCGGCAAGTGAGACCGGCGCACCCTTCGGGCTCGCGGCCTTGTCCTCCTTGCCCGCCGATTTGTTGGGCTCGCCCGGCCGGGCTTGCGTCGGGCTACCGGATCCCGGTGCGGGCACGACGTCCGAAGGCGGCAGCGGCGTGAACACGCTCGCGCCTTTCGCGTAGCCGGGATCGGCATCCACATTGGCCGGATCGATCTGCGAATATTCGGCGACCCGCCGTGTCAGCGTCGTGAACTCCATCGCCTTCAGGAAGGCAATCAGCTTGCGCGGATCTGGCTCGTGGACGGCCAGATCGTCCAGCGGCACCTCCAGATCGACCTTGTCGTCGAGCAGTACCAGCTGCCGCGAGATCCGCGCCTTCTCGGCGTTCTCGATCAGCGCCTCGCGGCGCTTGGGCTGCTTGATCTCGGTCGCGCGGAAGAGGAGCTGCTCGAGATCACCATATTCGACGATCAGTTGGGCGGCGGTCTTGATGCCGATGCCGGGGACGCCCGGCACGTTGTCGGTGGAATCGCCGGCGAGTGCCTGCACCTCGACCACCTTCTCCGGCGGCACGCCGAACTTCTCGATCACCTCAGGGATGCCGATGCGACGATCCTTCATGGTGTCGTACATGGTGACGCAATCGGTGACGAGCTGCATCAGGTCCTTGTCGGAGGACACGATGGTCGCGCTGGCGCCGCGCTCGCAGGCCTGCCGCACATAGGTCGCGATGAGATCGTCGGCCTCGAAGCCGACTTGCTCCAGGCAGGGCAGATCGAAGGCGCGCACTGCCTCACGGATCAAAGCGAATTGCGGGATCAGATCGTCAGGCGCCGGCGGCCGGTGCGCCTTGTAGTCTGGATAGATCTTGTTGCGGAAGGTGATTTCCGACTTGTCGAAGATGATGGCCAGATGCGTCGGCCGGTTGTCCTCGGGCATATCGCGCAGCAGCTTCCACAACATGTTGCAGAAGCCGAGCACGGCATTGACCTGCAAGCCGTCGGACTTGCGGTTCAGCGGCGGCAGCGCGTGATAGGCGCGGAAAATGTAGGAGGAACCGTCGACCAGGAAGACGTGGTCGCCCTTGCCGGCCGCTTTGGCGGCAACCGGTCTGGCAGCAGCTTTGGCAGCAGTGGCCTTGGTCTCGGCGGGCTTTGGCGCAGCAGCCTTGGTGTCAGCTTTGGCGGTGGTCTTCGGGGATGTTTTGGGCATGGCTGCAATGTATGAACTTTTGCGACCTTTGACAGCCTTGGGAGGCGGATTTTTGGGCTGGTAGCGCGGCTATCCCCCGCTGTCATTCCCCTGAAAGCGGAGGAATCCAGTATGCCGCGGCTTCTCGGTTCAATCGCTAGCGCCTCGGCGTACTGGGTCGCCCGGTCTAGCCGGGCGACGACACCGAGAGCTCAGCTACTCCGCCGCCTGCAAGACCGGCCCGGTCTTCCTCGGCGCGATCCAGAATGCATCTGGCCGCTCGAACAGGAAGTGCGCATTGAGCCGTAGCGCGGCGTGCCAGATGGCGAGCGATCCGAGGACGCCAGCGATGGTGACGATCAGGGACACCATGCCGATGTCGGGAATGATGCCCGTCCGCAGCAGCACTGTCCGGGTCGTCGCCATCGGCAGGAAAAAGGTCAGATAGATCACGATCGAATTCTCGCCGCAGAAGCGCAGGCCATTGAGCCAATGGGCGCGCGCGAGCAACGTGCCGGTCGTGATGATCGCGCAGGCGCCGGCGAAGCCGAGCAGCAGCGACACGATCTTCCACTCGCTTGCGCCTGATGCAACGAGGCCCGCATCGACCAGCGCCCAGGTCGCGAGCGCGGCGAGTGCAAGCGCGGGATGGTTTCGCGCGCGATCAGACAGTGCGAACACGTACGGCGCGAACAAATAGCCCGAGTAGAAATAGACGAAGCGTGCGCAGAACTCGTCGATCACGGTCCAGCCGGTCGCGATGCGCGCGGTCTCCAGCGCAGCGGCAACGAACCAGATCGCGAGTGGCGGGAATCTGCGTGTCAGTTTTGTGACGACAAAGAAGATCGGCAGCAGGTAGATGAACCAGAGCGTGCCGAACGGCTCGATGAAGGATTCGAGATACAGCAGGCCCACGTCACGCCAGCCGGTTTCAGCGGCAAAGGCGGGGGCTTTGAAACCGAACTGGATTGTCACCCAGACGACATAGAAATAGGCGAAATGCACCACCTTGCGGTCGAGATAGGTTCGCCAGTCGCGATCGATCACCAAAGGCAGGAACAGGCCCGAAATCAGGAAGAAGTCAGGCATCCGGAACGGTTTTGCGAAGGCCACCACGACATGCATGAAACCGGTTTTTCCGGCCGCGAGCTCGACCCCCAGCACCGAATGCATCATCACGACCATGATGATGCAGATGCCCTTGGCATAATCGACCCAGTCGACACGCGCGGCAGCGGAGGCTTTGGGAAGCGCGCTGCCCGCAGCTGATGTGCCTGATCGTGCCATGTGTCCCTTTTCGAGGCGGGTTCCGCCCGATCCTGTGCGGGCGTGGCGCAGTGTGGCGCCCAGTGGTTTCCGACTTCTTTACCGGTTCAAATCGCATGCCGGTTTCCGATCGCGGGCTCTTCCTTCCCGACGGGAAAATGCTAAACCGCCCCGAGTTGGGGCTTCGTTAACCAAGCCAAACAGGGATTTTCATGCGAATCGCGATGATCGGAACGGGCTATGTCGGACTGGTGTCCGGAGCCTGCTTTGCGGATTTCGGTCACGACGTCACCTGCGTCGACAAGGACGAGAAGAAGATCGCTGCGCTCCATCGCGGCGAGATTCCGATCTACGAGCCGGGCCTCGACGAGCTGGTCGCCACCAACGTCAAGGCGAAGCGGCTCGACTTCACCACCGATCTCTCCAAGCCGGTTGCTGACGCCGACGCGGTGTTCATCGCGGTCGGCACGCCCTCGCGTCGCGGCGACGGCCATGCCGATCTTTCCTATGTCTACGCCGCCGCGAAGGAGATCGCGCAGTCGCTGACCGGCTTCACCGTCGTGGTGACGAAGTCGACCGTGCCTGTCGGCACCGGCGACGAGGTCGAGCGCATCATCCGCGAGACCAACCCCAAGGCGGACGTCGTCGTCGCCTCGAATCCCGAGTTCCTGCGCGAGGGCGCCGCGATCCGCGATTTCAAATTCCCCGACCGCGTCGTGGTCGGCACCTCCGACGAGCGCGGCCGCAAGGTGATGGGCGACATCTACCGCCCGCTGTC